>JACXTQ010000305.1 GCA_016919605.1 Methylovulum sp. | reverse complement strand
CTCTTGCATTAAACCAAATCGAAATTCTTTCACAGATGCTGGGAGAGCCGATTCCCGAAGAATTTGCTCCACCAGAACCTGATCGTCCGAGTAAACAGCCAGACATGGAGTCATCGGGAAAAAAGCTTTATCCAGTCGGGAGTAAGAAATTATGGTATCCAGAGGCGGTTGTGCGGGTAGATCTTAAGCGCCCTGCAAAGGGCGAATACCCTAAAGGCTACCCTTATGGAGCCATCGTACACTTCACGGCTGGTCAATATTCCAAAGGAGTTGAGAACGCCATAAATACTATCTCGGATAGCGATTATTTTTTTTGTTGCCTTGGAACTGACGGCAAATTTGTTCAGGTCAATCCGCTCAATCAGTGGGGCTATCATGCAGGTGAAAGTGCATGGACAATCGCGGGCGAAAAGCGCAATGGTGTATCAAATTACTTGGTTGGAATCGAAATCAACAACCCTGGAAGGCTTAATCTGTACGACGGAAAGTATTTTACTTGGTGGAATTGGGATGACAAAAAAAAGAAACCGAAAGAACCAATCACACCGATTGACCCAAGTGAAGCAAGCCAAGTCCGCGTGATTGATAAAAATACGGATAATATTCTTGCTGGAGCATATTTGCCATACACAATCGCTCAGGAAGAAACGCTTATTGAGTTTTTGTTGTGGGCAAAGGCAAACAATCCAACAGTGTTCGATTTTGATTATGTCCTTGGTCATGACGAAGTGGCTGGCCCGAAAGGAATTGGCTATTGGAGAAAGAATGATCCTGGCGGTGCGCTTTCAATGACAATGACTAAGTTCAGGCAACTATTGAAGGATGAATACAAAAAAAGATACGCATAAATGGTGCTATGGGGGGAGGTGCGAACCCCTATAAATTACAACCTCGTCTAACTCAACGTTCCAGCGGAGCTTCGCTACGCTACGCCCGCTGAACTTTGCGTTGGGCAATCTCACTTAACCGCACGGGGAAAAAATATGTCACGAAATAATTTTGCAAATCCTTTAATCCTTTTGGCAGCAGCAGTAGTTATTGCGAATGCTCATGCAGAAGTAATCTATGATGACTTTGGGAATTCAAAATGGGTTTCATCATACACAAGTACAGTTAAAGTCTTTGAGCAATTCGGTCAGTTGAAAATTGAATTCCCAAAAAATGCACAAGGATATGTTTTCAGTGGTGGGTATTTTAGTACTTGCCGATTAACAGGGGATTTTGATATATCAACTGATTACAGTGTGCCTGCCTATCCAGAAGGGAATGGGGTTCGTGTCGGGTTGATGGTTGATATCACGCAAAAGAATGGAGTATCGGTTAACAATACTTGGGCTGTAATGGAGCGGATGAGTAACAAACCAACATCAAGCGTCTACGGTGCAGATTTTTCTAACTACAGCACAGACAATGGTTCAGAAACAGATACTTTAGACACCAAAGGAAAATTTCGGCTAACTCGACTAGGGGCTACATTAACAGGATATTATTGGGATTGGAAAACATCATCGTGGATACAATCTAGGGTTACATCTTCATTCACAACAAACCCCGTATATTTTGGAGTAACGTCATGGAGCCATGATAGCCATTTTGGTAAAGTGAATGTTCGTACTACGTTTGATAACGTTAAAATCAAATTTGGGAATTGCGTGAAATAAATATCGGATATTGTGCGTTACTGTCCAGCCCAACAAGTCAGTCAAGGCGACCCGCCGCCTGTTGGCGGTTTTGAAAAGGAGGATTGTGCCGCTCAAGACGTTCGATAACCATTGCCAATGTATCGTCCAAGCTAAAATTAAAGTGGTCGGTGGCGCGGCTAAATGCGCTGATATACCAAATAAACAGGGTATGGATACGGAAAGCTGATTCCCGTAAGGCATCGCTATCAACATCGTGCAAGTCAGCAATGGAACGCAATAAATTTCCGGCGGCGTGGGCGTTCAAAGCAGGACCAATTGTGTCCGTGTTAATAATGGCGGCTTTCTTGTCAGAGCCATCAGCAAAAAAATCCAGTCCTCCGTACAGCAACTTGTCGGCAACATCATTACTGATGCCATACAAACAGTTTTTAATAACGGAAAACAAGTCATCGCGGCAGACAAAAACCGCCCGATACTCAGGAATATGGATAAAACGCACGTTAATATCGCCAAAACGTGCGCTGTACAGGACGTGTGCGGGCATCAGAAAACCTCCAAAAAACCAGGGTTGACATTTTACACGCCTGATGCCGTCATTGACAGCCGTAATGAAATAGCCAAGTAGGCTTACGGTATGCGCAACGTAGCTTACTTGGCTAAATAACACAGCCTATTTTTAGGCCAACCTGGAATTACAGGCTCTTGGCTGCCGCCGTTTTCCGTGTAAGCTGTTACAATAGCCCTTTTTATATCTCCCCAGCCCATCTTCTGTGCAAAGCAAACCGGACACTCCTGTTTACAATTGGAACCACATTAAAAAAATCGCGCTGGAGCATAAAAAGGCCCTGGTTTACTCGCACATTATCGCCGTTTTTGCCACCATTGCCAGCGTTCCTGTGCCGTTGCTGATGCCGTTGCTGGTGGATGAAGTGTTGCTGCACAAACCGGGTGTGGTGATTGCCGCCATTGATCTGGTCGCCCCGCCCGAATGGCGGCAACCTATCCTTTATATTGGCGTGGTGCTGGTCGCCAGCGTGTTATTGCGCTTATTATCCATCCTGTTCAACATCATCCAACTGCGGCAATTTTCCGTGATTGGTAAAGATATTGTCTTCCGTATCCGCAAAGACCTGATCGGACGCTTGCGCACCATTTCGATGGCGGAATACGAAAGCCTAGGCACAGGCACGGTGGTGACGTATCTGGTTACGGACTTGGATACGCTAGACCATTTTATCGGCAACACCATCAGCAAGTTATTGATTGCGGTGCTGACGATTATCGGCACGGCGGTGATTTTGTTGTGGATGCACTGGCAATTGGGCCTGTTCATTTTGTTGCTGAATCCGGCGGTGATTTATTTCACCCGTGTGGTCGGGGCCAATGTCAAAAACCTTAAAGCCAAAGAAAATTCGGCTTATGAAATTTTCCAACAAGCCTTGACGGAAACCCTGGAGGCGATACACCAAATCCGCTCCAGCAACCGTGAACAGCATTATTGCCAACAATTGGTCAACGCCGCCCAGTCGGTAAAGGACAACGCCATCGCGTATGCCTGGAAAAGTGATGCCGCCAACCGCCTGAGCTTTTTGGTGTTCCTGTTCGGCTTTGACGTGTTCCGTGCCGGGGCGATGCTGATGGTGTTTTATTCGAATTTGACCATGGGGCAAATGCTGGCGGTATTTGGCTATTTGTGGTTTATGATGGCCCCAGTACAAGAAATTTTAAACATCCAATACGGCTATTTTTCCGCCAAAGCCGCTTTGGCACGGATTAACCGCCTAAACGCCCTGCAACAGGAGCCGCAATTCCCACATCTGGAAAACCCGTTCCAAGACCAAAAAACCGTGTCGGTGCGGGTGGATGACTTGCACTTTAGCTATGGCGAAGAGGCTATCCTTAACGGTATCAACCTGCATATCAAAGCCGGTGAAAAAGTCGCCCTAGTGGGGGCCAGTGGTGGTGGCAAATCTACGTTAATTCAAATCTTGATAGGCCTCTATCCGTGTCCGGCCAAGCGCATCTACTTTAATGATGTGCCGATTGAACGCATTGGCTTGGATGTCGTCAGAGAAAATGTCGTCACCGTTTTGCAACATCCTGTATTATTTAACGACACCATCCGTGCCAACCTGACTTTGGGCAAACCTGCGGCTGATACCGTGTTGTGGGACGCGCTAAACATCGCCCAACTGGGCGATGTGGTGCAAGAGTTGGACAAAGGACTGGACACCGTTGTCGGGCGGCACGGTATGCGCTTGTCGGGCGGGCAACGGCAACGTATGGCCATAGCCCGCATGGTGGTCGCCAACCCTAAAGTGGTCATCCTCGATGAAGCGACCTCGGCGCTGGATAGCGAAACGGAACACAAACTGCATCTGGCACTGGCGGAATTTTTAACAGGCCGCACCACGCTGATTATTGCCCATCGGCTCAGTGCCGTCAAACAAGCCGACCATGTCTATGTGTTTGAGCAGGGAATCATCTGCGAACAAGGGCGGCACGAAACTTTAATCCAGCAAAACGGCCTTTATGCCAAATTATATGGCGAGTACCAATAACCATGCCTGAACCAGACTCAACCCCACCGCAAATTTACGACCTGCATTGCCATTCTACTGCTTCTGACGGGTCTTTATCGCCCACCGCTGTCGTGCAACGCGCCCATGAGCATGGCGTGACCGCTTTGGCCCTGACCGACCATGATACCACCGCCGGACTGGCGGAAGCGCAGCAGTCCGCCAGCGCAGCGGGCATTAGGCTCATCCCCGGCATTGAACTGTCGGCGGAATGGCAGCACCAATGCTTCCACATTGTCGGCTTGGGCATTGACCCCCACTACACGCCCTTGGCCGATGCCACCCATGTCTTGCAAAACACCCGCTTAAACCGCGCCGAAAAAATTGCCGACAAGCTGGCTAAGAAACATATCCCCGGCGCTTTGGCGGCGGTGATGGCGGCGGTGGGCGATGGTATGATTACGCGCAGCCATTTTGCCGATTTTCTGGTGGCGGGCAACCACGTCAATAGCCAACAAGATGCCTTTGACCGCTACCTTGCCAAAGGCAAACCCGCCTATGTGGCAACCCCGTGGGCGGACTTGGCACAAGCTGTCAATTGGATCACCGAATCCGGCGGCGTGGCGGTACTGGCGCACCCTTTGCGCTATAACCTCAGCAGCAACCAAATGAAACGGCTATTGACCGCCTTTAAAGATGCCGGTGGGCGGGGCATGGAAATCGTCACCGGACGGATAAATCCTGATGAAATCCAACGGGCTTCCCTCTACGCCAAAAACTTTGCGCTGAGCGGTTCTATGGGGTCAGACTTCCACAGCCCCGACCAATGGGTGGAACTGGGCCGCTTGGCGGCATTGCCTGCCCAAATCCAACCGGTGTGGGAATTGCTCAATTAAGATTCGCACGGCTGCCGATAGTATCATAACCCCTATTGGGTTAAAATAACGCCAATTCAACCTACTAAAGAAGTCAAGATTATGCAAATCGTACTCGCAAACCCTCGTGGATTCTGTGCTGGTGTAGACCGTGCCATTGAAATTGTCGATCAGGCCCTGGAAACTTTCGGCGCACCGATTTATGTCCGTCATGAAGTCGTGCATAACCGCACCGTTGTTGATGGCCTGAAAGAAAAAGGCGCTATTTTTATTGAAGACCTCACCGATGTGCCTGTTGGCTCGTACTTGATATTTAGCGCCCACGGCGTTTCCAAACAGGTGCAACAAGAAGCCCGCGAACGCCACCTGACCATTTTTGACGCTACCTGCCCGTTGGTCACTAAAGTGCATCTGCAAGTCGCCAAACATGCCAAGTCTGACCGCGAAGTGATCCTGATCGGCCACGCCGGACACCCCGAAGTGGAAGGCACAATGGGGCAATATGAAAAATGCACCGAAAACGGCGGCATTTATCTGGTCGAAACTCCCGAAGACGTGGCTAACCTGCACGTCAATAACCCCGACAATCTGGCCTATGTGACGCAAACCACGCTGTCCATGACCGACACTAAAATCATGGTCGATGCCCTGCGTGAGCGCTTTGCCTCGATTCAAGACCAGAAAAAAGATGACATTTGCTACGCCACCCAAAACCGTCAGGATGCCGTGCATGAATTGGCAAAAACTGCCGACACTATCCTGGTCGTAGGCTCGCCTAACAGCTCCAACTCCAACCGCCTACGCGAGATTGCCGAACAACTGGGCAAATCTGCGTACTTGATCGACACCGCCAAGGATATGCAGCAACACTGGTTTGAAGGCATTAAGGTCATCGGCGTGACCGCCGGGGCCTCCGCCCCCGAAGTGCTGGTGCAGGAAGTCATCAACCAATTGAAGCAATGGGGCGGGCAATCGACCATCGAAATCCAAGGCATTGAAGAAAAAGTGGTGTTTTCCTTACCCAAAGGCTTAAGAAAAACCCATGAACAAGCCAGTGCCGCCTGAACTGGACTCCATTAGGCTAGATAAGTGGCTGTGGGCGGCGCGTTTTTTTAAGACGCGCGCGCTGGCCGCCGAAGCCATCAACGGTGGCAAAGTGCATGTCAACAAGCAACGCGCCAAACCCGGCAAAGACATTAAGGTCGGCGTGCAACTGAGCATCAGCAAAGACCGTTACCGCTGGGACATCACCGTCACCAGCCTCTGCACCCAACGCCGCGCCGCCAAAGACGCGGCCTTGCTCTACGAAGAATCCCCCGAAAGCCACGCCCAACGGCAATTGCAAATCATCCAACAACGCGAACAGCGTGAGTTTTTGGCCTACAATGGCATAGATCATAAGCCCAATAAAAAAGAACGGCGGTTGATCCATCGCTTTAAAGAAGAGCAATAACAGCATGTGACAACAGCAAAAAAATGGACTAATTTTTCTGCCCATACCCTCCGCCCTCCTCTGCCGATAGCTTTTTTACTCATGATAATGCCCTTTGGCATCCAACCCGACAGCATTAAATCGTCTCTACTTGTCATAAAAGTTTAATAAAATGCAAAAACCTTTTACCATAGTCGGTTCGGAGAGGGTCTTCGTATTCTTCGCAGAAAATCACATTAACAGGTTTAAAAATGGCACTTTATGTCTATAAATTCGGTGGCACGTCGGTAGGCGCGGTAGAGCGTATCAAGGCGGTCGCGGAAAAAGTTAAAAAAGCCCATGATTTGGGCGATCAGATAGTGGTGGTGGTGTCGGCGATGAGCGGCGAAACCAACCGCTTGATCGGTTTGGCAAAAGAAATGCAGGCACAGCCTAGCGAGCGGGAAATGGACGTGCTGATTTCCACCGGCGAACAAGTGACGGTGGCTTTATTAAGCATGGCCTTGCAAGAGTTAGGTTGTGACGCTTGCTCGTACACGGGGGCGCAGGTGAAAATCCTGACCGACAGCAGCCATACCAAAGCCCGTATCCGCAAGATTGACGACTCCCGCATCCACGCCCATCTTAATGAGGGCAAGGTTGTGGTGGTCGCCGGTTTCCAAGGCGTGGACGAGCATGGCAACATCACCACGCTAGGCCGGGGCGGTTCGGACACTACGGCGGTGGCTTTGGCGGCGGCGTTAAAAGCCGATGAATGCCTGATTTTTACCGATGTCGATGGCGTTTATACCACCGACCCTAGGGTCGAACCCAAAGCCCGCCGCTTAGACCGCATTACCTTTGAAGAAATGCTGGAAATGGCAAGCTTAGGGTCAAAAGTTTTACAGATCCGTTCTGTCGAATTTGCAGGCAAATATAATGTTGCCCTGCGTGTTTTATCATCATTTACAGAAGGTAATGGCACACTCATTACCTATGAGGAATCACCAATGGAAAGCGCTTTAATTTCGGGTATCGCCTTTAATCGGGACGAGGCAAAGCTAACGATTACCGGCGTGCCGGATTTGCCGGGCGTGGCCTTTAAAATCTTAGGGCCGATAGCCGATGCCAATATTGAAGTGGATATGATTATCCAAAATATCGCCGACGATGCGACTACGGATTTTACCTTTACCGTACACCGTAACGATTATCTGCGCGCCAAGGCGATTTTGGAGAAAACCTGTAGCGATTTGGGTGCGAGAAAAGTCACCGGCGATGACGGCATTGTTAAAGTCTCCATCGTAGGTGTCGGGATGCGCTCCCATGCCGGTATCGCCAGCACCATGTTCCAAACCCTTGCGTCCGAAGGTATCAATATCCGCATGATTTCCACCTCGGAAATTAAGATTTCGGTGGTGGTTGATGAAAAGTATATGGAGTTGGCAGTTAGGGCGTTACATGCGGCGTTTAAGCTAGACCAAACTATTAGCAGTTAAATTTTGCCAGTTTAGTCGCCCGTCAGCATCACGATGACGGGCGATTGGCCTTGTTCCTTTAAAGCCGCCTTACTCCCCTCACAACCCCTTCACCACCGTTTTCGCCTCATCCAACCCCGCAAACTTTTGTTTGCTGTCTATGGCTTTTGTCAACAGTTCCTTCGCGTGGGGTTTATCGCCTTGCCTAAAGTAGGCCATACCTAGATGGTAGCTGATAATCGGGTTGTTGGCGTTAAGCTGGTGGCTTTTTGCCAAAATGCGTTGGGCTTTGGGGTAGTCGTTTTGTTGATAGGCCAGCCATCCGGCGGTATCGAGCATTTGCGGGTCGTTGCTGCCCTCCAGCGGCTCGGCAATTTTGGCGGCTTTGGCAATAGCGGTTGGCTCGGTGGCATACTGGGAGATGTAGCTTGCCAACCGTTGCCGTATCGCCAAGGAATGCGGATATTGTTGGTGCAGCTCATCGTATAAGGCAATGACTTGCTGGGGCTTGCCGGCCTGATGGTAGACGGTGGCCAAGTCCGTGACCACGTCCAGAGCGTTATGGGTGTTGCGTTTGCCCTCGTTAAGGATGTCGAGCATCTTATCGGGCTGTTTATGGCTAAGATACAGCATCGCCAAATGCCGATACGCATCCGGCCATTCCGGTTTGATGGCGATGGCTTTTTGATAGGCAGCTATCGCTTCGCTCGGTTTATTGATAGCCGCGTAAACATCACCCAATAAAGAATAGGCATAAAAATGCTTGGGTTCTTGTACGGTCACATCACGCAGTTTTTGCACGGCCTTATCGGCTTGCTTCAGGGTCAAATAAGCTTTGACCAATTGGCTTAAGGGTTCGACGGCTTCCGGTTGCTTGCTTAGGGCTTGGGCAAAACTGGCGACGCTTTTATCCAATTGCCCGGCGGCTTGATAGACCAGCCCAGTCATGTAATAGCCCGCCGCTTCGTCTTTGTAAGCTTCTTCGAATTGCTTGGCCATTTG
>JACXTQ010000304.1 GCA_016919605.1 Methylovulum sp. | reverse complement strand
GTCAAGCCACTGGTATTGACTGGCCTGTGCCAATAAGGCTTATTGCGCTTACCAATGTCGACTTTATTTGCCCTGCGGCAACAATTTGGAACTAGCCCTATATAAGGCGGGTGTTTTCCAAGGCAAAAATTTAGTGATTACCTTTTGTTGGGTTACTTGCTGTCTCCCGCACTGCCGGAAGCGGACTTTGCCGCCTGGTATTGCCGATTAGGAGGTTGCCCAGACGAGTCCGGTTGCAAGAAAGTCTTCGCCATCCAAACCATAGGCAAGGCTGTGTATAAGGTTTGGATCGATGAGATGAGGTTAAACGCAATCCCCAATGGTGAGGTCTCGGCATCTACAATATTGTCGGCTGTGCGGGACTTGGCGGGTTGGTGTTGGGTCAGTTCGCCAATGATGAACCCTGCGCCACTGGCCAACAACAAGGTGGTCGGAGCTGTCATCTGTTGTTCAATATTCCGCACCAGCGCATCGGTGTGAATAGTGATCCTCCGTTGCCGGTTTAGCACTTGCCGCTCCGCATCCCTGATTTGGCTTGCCAGGGCATTGGTTTTGCTTCGATTTAATAGCCGAGATGCCATCATGCCCCAGTGGTATCACCTTGTCCGGGTGAACCGTTAGGGCGAAGGCTGCGGAGGGTCGCCGGGAATTTCAAGTAGTGGCTCTTGTGGCGGATGAAACGGAAGAAGATGAGCGCCAACAGCAAATTTAAGGCGACAGCAAGCAGGATGGCGCTACTGGCCATAACACCATTCTCGACCAGCCTTAGCACGGCAGCGGCCAGAAGCCCCAGCCACGCAGCGCACAGCAAACCGGCAACTAAAACACCCGCGATGACCATGTTCACCAAACTTAAGCCCGCCTGTTGGGTTTCCAGGCCAGCGAGCCGGAAGCGGTCATGGCCTAGCCCAAGCAAGTCATGCCATAACGATTGGGTCGCTTCCAGTACACTGGAATCGCCCTCATTGTCACGGCGCGTTGCTGTAGGTGAAGGGATTCCCGTCATCCCATCCTCAATGGTGTTTGACTCCATGTGGGGCAATTTAACGGGCACTCAGCAGGCGGCTGAGCAAAAATCCAGCCGCAACCGCGATACCTAAGGACGTGGCTGGGTTGTCTTTGACGTAACCACAGCAATTGTCCATCAGCCGTTGTTCCGCCTTTTTCAATTGCTCGCCTTTTTCGCTAAGCGCATCTGCGGCTTGGTGGGTAGCATTGGCGATTTTTTCGCCGGCTTCATGGGCGAAATCTGATGCTTTGTCTGTCATTTCCATGGTGATTTCCTCTTTAGTTAAGCCGTCGGTTAACTACGGCGTTTGGGTTAAATTAGATAGGTACGGAAGCTAACGGCCGCTCAATATACGGCTAAGCAAAAAGCCAGCGGCCACCGCTATACCTAATGACTTGATGGGGTGGTCGCGGGTATAAGTGGTGTAGTCTTTAACCAAACGTTGCTCGGTTTTTTTAAGCTTCTCGCTTTTTTCGTCAAACGCTTCGGCGGCGTGTGTGGCCGCACTGGTGGCCTTGTCGACCGCTTCATGGGCATAGTTTGAGGCTTTGTTGATGGTTTTCACGGTGGTTTCTCCCATTATTTAAGGCGCATGTCATTCTTTACTGATTTCACGCCGATGACGTCGCGCGCAACTTCGGTCGCTTTGGCAATGTCGGCACGGGAATTGACGAAGCCGCTCAATTGGACTTCGCCCTTAAAGGTTTCCACGTTGATTTCGGCAGAGCTCAGCGAAGGGTCATCCAGGATAGCGGCCTTAACCTTGGTTGTGAGCACCGTGTCGTCAACGTACTCGCCCATCCCTTCTTGTTTTGGTGTCGATGCGCAGGACACGACAACCAATAAGGCCAAGACCATAAAAAATGCCGAAGCGAATCTAATAAATTGTTTCATGGGGTAAATCTCCTGTTAATGCAAAAAATATACAAAATGGTTTTCTGGTTAAATCGCCAATCAAGTACGTTTACCCCTTGGTAAAACAACCGCCGTGGCAAACCCATAGGCAAATCGCCTCAACAAGGCTGTTGGTGCAAGACTCGCTTTCCGTTAAAACCTTAGAGTTACTTTAGCCAGATAACCCGCCTTGGTCGGTACGGTAACGTACATTGATGTAATGTTTGTTGCTGGAGGGGCGGGGGCGCCGACACCTTTAAATGCGCCGAAACAGCTTCTGGACAGGCTAAAACATGGAGGGAATGAACTTGTAAGGTGCCCTTTATCCAGTTGTGCAATTCGGATAGAAAACTGCTTCTTGTTATCTATGCCAACAGACAAATGGCAATGGGTTCTATGAATAAACTCAAAACATAGCATCTGGGATGGATGCAATGCATATATCTTAGAATCGCTTGATATTTGATAGACTTCAGGCTTCGCGAAGAGTGAGATATGCATACCACTGATCTATATCCAATAGACTGCAAAATAAAAAATGCAAGGATACAGGTCGGCGAAGATGACTAGACGTGAAGGAAGCTAAAGCTTTTTTGGCAATCGTAAGTCACCTTCGAGCAACTACGTAGCCCGGGGATAATTTTTAACTAAAGGAAACAATATGAAAACGATACAAAAAGTTAAACTTAATGCAGTTATAGTAGTGATAGCCTTAGGTCTGAGTGCTTGTATGGGGATATCTCAACAGGGTCAGAACACCGCGATCGATGCAGGTGCTGGTGCTCTTGGAGGTGCAGTTCTTACTAACGGTAGCGGGCTCGGAACAATCGGTGGCGCTGCCGTAGGCGGCATCATCGGACACGAAGTCAGTAAACCTAACCGTAAGTGATAATTGGTCGATAAGATAGCATACTTGATGAAGTATTTGCTTTGGCCACGTCCTGGTAGCTAATGTTTGTGGTCTCTTATCAAGAGGTTTTAAATTTTCGGATCATATTAATGATCCACAATCCAGTAATATTTTTATCTGTGTGCGTTAGCGTACTGAGATGTAAGTGACAAACATTTACCCTAACAAAGAACCGAGTCCGATATTGCAATGTCGAGTTGGTCATTTGCGGACGTTTTAATTGCATCCGCGCCATAATATTTCACCACCAAAGGATTCCATATGAACCGTTCAATTATAATTTTTATCAGTACTGTCCGGCAATTTAGTCAAATAGATTCAATTGGTTAGGTTCTAGCGGCAGTATGTCTTTGTAATCGGCGTTGGTAAGCAATTGATTAATTGTAGTTTTCTCAAAGAGAGTTAGGCTCAGGATCTGTAGAATTGTGTAGAGCGAAGCGTCCAGGTTAAGGCGTTTTTTGATGATAGTGACCAGCACATAAACAGTGATGGCGATCCAGATTTGGGTTTTGACGGCATTTTTGGTCGTGCCATAGAATGCCTTGATACGCAGATGCTGCTTGATCCATTTGAAGAACAGTTCCACCTGCCAGCGGCATCGATATAGTTGGGCAACGGTCAAGGCGGGAAGATCAAAGTTGTTGGTCAGGAACACCAGATCCTGGTCATGTTCGGCATCATAGACCTTGATGCGCCGCAGGTGTTGCGGGTAATCCTTGGTCTTGTAGTATCCGGTCAAAGCGACCGCCTGGTCGCAACGCAATCCGGTGGCTTTGTCCACGGGATGTGAATAAACCCGGCGACAGGCGAGATTGGATTTAGCGCGGATGATGAAGAAGGCTTGACGCTGGTGCAAGGCAAACAGTCGGGCGAAATCAGTGAAGCCCCGATCCATAATGTAGAAGCTACCGGCTTCTGGAATGAGGATGTCAAGCACGTTGACCTCGTGCATCTTGCCATCCGAGATATGGATAAAGGACGGAATATTACCCCTGAGATCAAGCAGGGTATGGAGTTTGACGGCAGCCTTGGTGGTACGGAAATGCGCCCATGGGAACACCGAGAGGCACAGGTCTATGGTAGTGGTGTCCAGTGCGTAGGCGGTCTGTGCGAGTTCCACCGAAAAGCTGTCGTTGACGTACAGCTTTCTTGCCGTCCCGATCAGGCGCATGCCGAAATCGGCGTAGATGCGCCAGTCGCGCTGTTCGTTGGCATCAGCCAAGGTGGAACGGGAAACCCGGCCACGGATGCCCAGATGGTAAAGCTTGGCCTGATGGGCACGCAGGCAAGCCTCAATGTCGCGCAGGCTCTCGCGGTAGGTTAGTTGTGCGAAAGCCATGCACAGGAATTGGTCGAGATGTGAAAAGGTCTTGGTGGGATAGTTGGACGGAAAGCGTTCCACTGAGCGTCGAAACGTATGAAGGGGGAGATGATCCATGAGTTGTGCAAATACTAATTTGCCTGAATGCATAATGGTTAACCAAGGGGTAAAACCCTCAGTTTCCCAAAAAATTCACGCAGTTGAAATCGGTGACACCCCTAATCTGGTGTTTTTCTACAAATGATCAATAGCTTAGCAAGCTGATTTTACAAAATTGCCGGACACTACTGATAAGGTACTTTTAACATTGAAATCTCCAGTTAATAATCATTCCGCGGGAGACGAAACGCTTCGATATAACCGACTGTCTGCATTGATCAATGAATGCATGCCAATCTCACAGGCTGTAATGGGACGGTTTAGTTTATTTTATGGGGATTAATGGCTGCTATTGAGCAGCTCAGTAGTTTCGGTTTTTGTCATGAATCTATATGGCTGTTGGTGAGGACAATTTCAAATCTGGCACTATAGGCGAATCACTTTTTGCCATAGATTTTATCGCGGTCAGGCGCAATCATTAGAGGATAAATAAAATACATCGATTCCTGACGGTGACTTGACATTTATGATTTTTTCCCACTAAATGCTGATTTCAAGTCATTTGCCGTATTTTATTGAACGTGTCTAAGGCAGCATGTCTTTCTGACTTTTGAAGAGCAAGTGGATTTGAGCCAACCTCAAAGCGTTGGCTG
>JACXTQ010000303.1 GCA_016919605.1 Methylovulum sp. | reverse complement strand
AATAGATAAAACTATAGTATAGGGGAGTTTGGCTTATTTGTGGTGAGGGTGGTTAAAAAAACACCCCCTGCGCTGTGTAGGCGGGGGGGGGGGGCGTGTGGGTCGCGTTAATTTTAAATTGAGTTGAGGCAGGGGAGGGGATTAGTCCTTAATCGGCACGGGAGCCAGCACTACCCGCGAGCCATTGGATTCGGCGGCACTGACGACTCCGGCGGCTTCCATGTTTTCGATTAAGGTGGCGGCACGGTTATAACCCACTTTAAAACGCCGTTGCACACTGGAAATGGAGGCTTTGCGCGATTCGGTGACAAATTGTACGGCCTCATCATACAACGGGTCATTTTCGCCGCTACTATTGCCGCTGCCACCGTTGCCGCCACCACTAAAGCCCTCATTACTATCGCTGATTTCTTTGGTGATGTCTTCCAGATAATTGGGGGGTGCAGTTTGTTTTAAGAATTCAACGACCCGATGCACTTCATGGTCATCAACAAAGGCACCGTGGGCGCGGATGGGGATGCTGGTGCCGGAAGGCAAGAACAGCATGTCACCATTGCCTAGCAAAGTTTCCGCGCCACCTTGGTCAAGAATGGTGCGTGAGTCTATCCGTGAAGAGACTTGAAAGGAAATGCGGGTGGGAACGTTGGCCTTAATCAAGCCGGTCAGGACATCAACGGACGGGCGTTGGGTGGCGAGGATCAGATGGATACCGGCGGCGCGGGCTTTTTGCGCCAGACGGGCGATGAGTTCTTCAACTTTTTTGCCGACAATCATCATCATGTCCGCCAATTCGTCAATGATGATGACGATGCTCGGCAGGGTGCTTAAGACCGGATAATCATCGTCATCGGCAAAGGCTTGCAGCGGCTGGTACATCGGGTCTTTGATAAATTCGCCATGTTCGGCGGCTTCTTCAATCAGGTGGTTAAACCCTGCCAAATTTCTGACTCCAACTTTCGACATCAGCTTATAGCGCCGCTCCATTTCCCCGACCGCCCAACGTAGGGCATTGCTGGCTTCTTTCATGTCAGTGACCACGGGGGTCAACAGATGGGGGATGTCGGCATAGACCGACAGTTCAAGCATTTTGGGGTCGATCATAATCATGCGCACTTGGGCGGGGGTAGCCTTGTACAGCAAGCTTAAGATCATGGTGTTGATGGCGACCGATTTTCCCGAACCGGTGGTGCCCGCGACCAGCGCGTGGGGCATTTTGCCCAAATCGGCGACCAAGGGTGCGCCGGCGATGTCTTTGCCCATCGCCAAGGTCAATAAGGATTTGGCGTGGGCGAAATTGTTCGCCATCAACAAATCACGCAGGTTGACCATTTCCCGTTCGCGGTTGGGGATTTCCAAACCCACCACCGATTTGCCCGGAATGATTTCGACAATCCGCACGCTGGTGACGAGCAAAGCCCGCGCCAAATCTTTGGATAAGGTGCTGATGCGGCTGACTTTGACCCCGGCGGCAGGTTGCAGCTCAAAACGGGTGATGACCGGGCCAGGATGGAAGCCGACCACGGTGACGGTGACGTTAAAGTCGGCGAGGATTTCTTCCACGCGCCGCGACATGGCTTCCAAGTCGCTTTGCGAATAACCGACCACATGCGATTCGCGTTGGTCGAGCAAGTCCAAAGAGGGCAGGATACCATCGCTCATCGAGTATACAGGGATAGCCGGTTTTTGTACGAACCTGCTGGTTTTGTCGGTTTTAGACGCAGGTTTGGCCGCCCGCTTTTCGAGTATCTGCGGGGCTTGTATGACCGGCTTGGCGGACGTTTTTTCCGGCGCTTTTTTTTCTGGTTTGAAAATGGCCGGCAGAAAAATAGTCGGGGCGGGTGGGTTTTCGGTAATGGAGGTAACAGGGGAGCTGTCAACTGCTTTAGGTTTCAGTTGCCGAAAATAGCGGAAGGCGATTTGGGCCAGCGCAAAGGTCTGTTTGCCTAACCAATCTATCAATGCTACCCATGACACTTCCGTGGCCAAGGTGATGCCGGCGAGCAACAACACGATCAGGAACAGCGTCGCGCCTGAGTTGCCCAGTAATTTGTCGGCAAGGTCGCCAATTTCTTCTCCGAGGATGCCGCCGGTGTCGCGGGGCAGTTCAATGCGCACCCGCAATACATACAGGTGCAGCAAAGCGGTGCCTGAGGTCAGGCTGGCGACCATGCCTAGCGTTTTGATAAGGGCTTTTTCGTGGGTGATTTTTTTAGGCCGAAAAAAGTGATAGCTATGCCAGCCCATCAGAAACGGGAACACATAGGCGCTCAAGCCAAAGAAACTCAGGCTAATATCCGCCAGCCACGCGCCAATCACGCCACATGCATTGGTGGGGGAGTTATTGGTGCCGCTATGCGTCCAGCCTGCATCTTCCAGGCTAAAGGTCACCAGAGAGATTAAAAAGAACAAAGCGCAGGCCAATAGGCTTAGGACTACGATTTCGCGTATGCCACGAAAAGTTTTTTCTTCCATTACAGCAGACATAGGTATGATTCGATGAGGTGAAACCGACTTTGGGTTGATTATAGATGAATAGTGTTGGCTTTTGTATTAATAACGGCGGGGAATTGTTGGGGCTGTTTGTTGTCATTCCTTTCGTTAGCGTTAAGGGTCGTCCTTTTAAGATGGGGGGCAAGTCCGTTTATTGCCTGGCTGGCTGTCAAGCCAGTTTCCCTTAGGCGCAGATTAGCTTCCTCCGTCTTAGGTGAGTGGCCGCGTCAAGCAACAATAACATTGTCGAAACGCGCTTTCACCTGCATAATTTACCGATTATCCTTTTTTGTAGAGAGTTGTCCATGAGTGATTCCAAACACTGCCGCCTATTGATTTTAGGCTCAGGCCCTGCGGGGTACACTGCGGCGGTTTATGCCGCCCGCGCTAATTTGCAACCGGTGATGATTACGGGCATGCAACAAGGCGGGCAATTGACCACCACCACCGAAGTCGATAATTGGCCGGGTGATGTTGAAGGTTTGCAAGGCCCTGACTTGATGGAGCGGATGCGCTTGCATGCCGAGCGTTTTGCCACTGAAATCATTTTTGACCATATCCATACGGCGGACTTGTCGGCAAAGCCGTTTACCTTAACCGGGGATTCCGGCGTGTATACCTGTGATGCGCTGATTATCGCCACGGGAGCCTCGGCACGTTATTTAGGCCTGGAGTCGGAAGAAGCATTTAAGGGCAAAGGTGTGTCGGCTTGTGCGACCTGCGATGGTTTTTTTTACCGCAACAAGCCCGTAGCGGTGATAGGTGGCGGCAATACGGCGGTCGAAGAAGCCTTATATCTCGCCAATATCGCCTCAAAAGTCACTGTGGTGCATCGCCGTGATAAGTTTCGGTCAGAAAAAATCCTTTCTGATAAATTACTGGAAAAAGCCAAAAATGGCAATGTTGAAATTGTCTGGAACCATACTTTAGATGAGGTGTTGGGCGATGATATGGGCGTGACGGGTGTGCGGGTCAAAAGCGTCAAGGACGGTTCTTGCAAAGAACTGGATGTACATGGCGTATTTATTGCCATAGGGCATACCCCCAATACGGATATTTTTGCCGGCCAATTGGCTATGGAGCATGGTTACATTAAAGTACGTAGCGGTATCCAGGGCAATGCGACCGCGACCAGTGTCGAGGGCGTGTTCGCCGCCGGTGATGTGATGGACTCGGTGTACAAACAGGCGATCACGTCGGCAGGGGCGGGCTGTATGGCGGCTTTGGATGCCGAAAAATATTTGGATGAACTGGCCGGTTGAATGCGTCCGTCACATTAATGCCACGGTCACGATCGGTGTTTGTCGCTAGGGTATTTGTCGCTAAAGTAGAGGGGGCGTGGCAGATAAATGAAGCTGACTATTCTGAATCCTAAAAATCCTGAGCAACCGTTCCCGTCGGTTAAAAAAGCCTTGAAAGAACCGGATGGCTTGTTGGCAATTGGTGGGTGCTTGTCCAAAAAACGCTTGGTCAATGCTTATCGGCAGGGGATTTTTCCTTGGTATAACCCTGGCGAGCCGATTTTATGGTGGTCGCCTGACCCGCGATTGGTGTTGTTCCCCGAAAAGCTGGTGGTGTCGCGCAGTTTGCGCAAGACTTTGCGGCAACACGTGTATTCGGTGACTATAGACCAGGCGTTTGCCGAAGTGATGACCCGTTGCGCCCAGCCTAGGGCGGGGCAATCGGGCACTTGGATCACCGCTGACATCAAACAGGCTTATAACGAGCTGTTCCGCTTGGGCCTTGCCCATTCGGCGGAGGCATGGTTGGATGGCGAGTTGGTCGGTGGGCTTTATGGGGTGGCGTTAGGGCAGGTCTTTTTTGGTGAATCCATGTTCCATTCCCGGACCGATGCGTCTAAGGTGGCGTTCGCCGTTTTAGTGGAACAGCTTAAGGCATGGGGGTATCGTTTGATTGATTGTCAGGTGCATTCGCCGCATTTGGTCAGCTTGGGGGCCGAAGAAGTGTCGCGTGATGAGTTTGGCCAATGGTTGGATCACTATTGCGAGCAGGCGGCGGACTCTTCCGCTTGGCGGGTGGCGCTATGAGAACCTTGCCCTTGTTTTTGACTGAAGAGCATTTTTGCAGTTATCTTGAGGGTGAGCTGGCGCGTTCGGTGTTTGTGCATCCGTCCTGCCCGATGAGCCCGCTCTTGTACGGTTATCTGATTGGGCAAGGGTTCCGCCGTAGTGGCGATGATGTCTACAAGCCCGATTGCCGACATTGTGCCGCCTGCCTGTCCGCCCGTTTGCCGGTGCTGGATTTTAAGCCCAGCCGCAGCCAAAAACGCTGTTTGGAGCGTAACCGTGAGACCCAAGTGCAGATCAAGCCAGCGGTGTTTGAACAGGCGCATTATGACTTGTATTTGCGTTATCAGGATGTGCGGCATTCGGGTGGTGATATGGCCCGATCCGGCCCTGAAGAATATATGGGTTTTTTGGGCAGTTCTTGGAGCGACACCTTATTTGTGGAATTTTCAATCCAAGGCCGCTTGGCCGCGTTGGCCGTGGTAGACCAGATGGAAAATGCGTGGTCGGCGGTGTACACGTTTTTTGATCCCGACTTTGCCGAGTACAGCCCTGGGGTTTATGCAGTGTTATGGCAAATAGAACAGGCCAAACTGACGGGCCGGGAATTTTTATACTTGGGCTTTTGGATTCAGGCGTGTAAGAAAATGGCCTATAAAAGCCAGTATCAGCCTATGCAGTGTTTGCTTGACAAACGTTGGATGCCAATGCCCTGTTAAAGGCCAATGTCATTTTAATGCCACACACTTCTATTGTTAACGTCCTGCTTATGGTATGATGGGCGTTTTTAAAATAGAGGTGATAATCATGGCTAAAGAAGATCAAATTGAAATGGAAGGCAAGGTCATAGACACGCTGCCCAATACTATGTTTCGTGTGCAATTGGAAAACGGGCATATCGTCACTGCGCATATTTCCGGCAAAATGCGCAAGCACTATATCCGCATCCTGACAGGCGACAGCGTCAAGGTCGAAATGACCCCTTACGATTTGTCAAAAGGCCGCATTTCTTTCCGTATGCGCTAATCCCTCTAGGGAGTAGCGCGTCCGTGGCCGATTTAGCTGTCTTCCGACACCATCAGCTCTTTGCCTTCTATGGCGAAGCCTAGTTGGTTGTTTTCCATATAAATGGTGACATGACCGCCGTTTGCCAGCTTGCCGAACAGCAAATCATTTGCCAGAGGCTTTTTAATCTTTTCCTGTATTAACCGCGCCATAGGTCTTGCCCCCATTTTGGGGTCGCAACCATTTTCAGCTAGCCATAAACGCGCCTCAGCCGTCAAGGTCAAGGTGACTTGTTTATCCGCCAGCAAGGCTTCCAGTTCAAAGATAAATTTATCAACCACATGCCCCACAATGGATATATCCAACGGTTTGAATTGGATAATGGCATCTAAGCGGTTGCGGAATTCAGGCGAAAACCCTTTTTCAATGACTTTCAGGCTGTCGGTGGCATGATCTTGGTGGGTAAAGCCAATGGACGCACGGCTGCCTTCTTCCGCCCCCGCGTTGGTAGTCATCACTAAGATGATGTTACGGAAATCCGCTTTGCGCCCGTTATTGTCGGTCAAAGAGCCATGATCCATCACTTGCAACAACAGGTTGAACACATCGGGATGGGCTTTTTCCAGTTCATCCAGCAACAGCACCGCATGGGGGTGCTTGGTCACTTGTTCGGTCAGCAAGCCACCTTGGTCGAAGCCAATATAGCCAGGAGGCGCACCAATCAAGCGCGACACGGTATGACGTTCCATATACTCGGACATATCCAAGCGGATCAGTTCCACTCCCAGCACTTTGGCCAATTGCCGGGTGACTTCAGTTTTGCCCACCCCGGTAGGGCCTGCAAACAGAAACGAACCGATGGTTTTTTGGCTGTCGCGCAAACCGGCTCGTGACAGTTTAATCGCCGAAGCTAGGGCAGCAATGGCCTCATCTTGCCCAAACACCAACATTTTAAGGTTTTTTTCCAGATTCGCCAGTTTCTCGACATCATTTGAAGATACCGATTTGGCGGGGACACGGGCGATTTTTGAGACAATTTCTTCTATTTCCGCGACATCAATCAATTGCTTGCGCTCGGCTTCGGCGGTCATGCGCTGTTTGGCGCCCGCTTCGTCAATCACATCGATGGCTTTATCAGGCAAATGGCGGTCGGTGATGTAGCGGTCGGACAATTCGGCGGCCAAACGTAAGGCATCGGGCGAATATTTCACGTCATGATGCTCTTCAAACCGCGATTTCAGGCCTTTTAAGATCAGGATGGTGTCGGCGACCGAAGGCTCTGAGATGTCCACTTTTTGGAAACGGCGGGCAAGGGCGTGGTCTTTTTCAAACACGCCACGATATTCTTGGTAAGTGGTCGAGCCGATGCAGCGCAACTGGCCAGCCGCCAGCGCGGGTTTGATGAGGTTGGACGCGTCCATGACCCCGCCGGAGGCGGAACCGGCACCGATGATGGTGTGGATTTCGTCAATGAACAAAATCGAGTTCGGTTCTTTTTTCAGTTGGTTCATCAAAGATTTCAGGCGTTTTTCAAAGTCGCCACGATATTTGGTGCCCGCCACTAAAGCACCCAAATCCAGCGAATAAATCACGCTTTTTAGCAACACATCCGGCACATCCTCTTCAACGATTTTTTTCGCCAAACCTTCGGCGATGGCGGTTTTACCAACGCCCGCCTCGCCCACTAACAGCGGGTTATTTTTACGGCGGCGGCACAGTGTTTGGATGGTGCGCTCAAGCTCCAGTTCGCGGCCAATTAACGGGTCAATCCGGCCTTTAAGGGCTTCTTCGTTAAGGTTGGTCGCGTACCTTTCCAGCGGGCTGCCGGATTCGTTTTCTGGGTTGCCGTTGTCGGAGTTGTGGTCAGCATTGTTTTCGGGGTTGTGCTGGTCGATTTTGGAAATGCCGTGGGACAGGTAGTTGACCACATCCAAGCGGGAAATATCCTGTTTGTTCAGCAAGTACACCGCATGGGAATCCTGTTCGCTGAACAGGGCGACAAAGAGGTTGGCACCGGTGACTTCTTTTTTGTCAGAGGCTTGGACATGGAAGACCGCCCGTTGCAAAACGCGTTGGAAGCCTAGCGTTGGTTGGGTGTCGCGTTGGATGCCCGGCGGGATCAAGGACATGGTCTCGTCAATGAATTTGCCCAATTGGCCGCGCAGCAGCGGTATGTTACAGCCACAGGCTTTCATGATGGCTTCCGCCGAGGTGTTGTCCAGCAACGCCAGCAATAGGTGTTCGACCGTGATAAATTCATGGCGTTTATCATGAGCATTCTTAAACGCATTATTTAACGTAATTTCAAGTTCTTTACTTAACATAAAATGCTCCTTACACGACTTCCATCGAACACAACAACGGATGTTGGTGCTCGCGCGAATATTCATTGACGATAGCCACCTTGGTTTCGGCGACATCTTTGGTATACGTTCCGCAAACGCCAACCCCTTGCGTATGTATTTGCAACATCACTTGTGTTGCCAATTCTTCTGACATGCCAAAAAAGTCCATCAACACCTCAATGACAAAATCCATCGGTGTAAAATCATCATTCAGCAGAATGACTTTGTATAGCGGTGGCCTTTGTAATTTGGGCTTGGCTTCCTGGACAGCCAAGTCATCATCATTATCGAACGGATTTAAATCGGACATAGTAACCGGCTAAAAAAAGACTCTATGTGTACTAACATAATGCTAAGTGTAGAGCATTTCAAGCGTCCATACATAACAAATTATTGTGGTGCAAAGCAATGCGCACGTATTGGGGCCATCAGCAACAATCTTTAGCAACACCTGGCCGCTAAATCTAGTAATATATCCGCTTTTATTAAAATGGGAATCCATTGAATGGTTTGGAAACCTCACGTTACCGTTGCCGCCATCATCGAACGAGACCAGCGGTTTTTGTTGGTCGAGGAAGAAACGGCACACGGTCTGCAATTTAACCAGCCCGCCGGACATTTTGAAGAAAACGAAGACCTGATTGCCGCCGTCAAGCGCGAAGTGATGGAAGAAACCGCCTGGCAGTTTGAGCCGGAAGCGATTGTTTCCATACAGCTTTGGCGCCGTAATCCACAGTCTACGACCTTTCTTAGAATTCTTTTTACCGGGTCTTGCCATAGCCATGACCCGATGCAGCCCTTAGATGCAGGCATTGTCGCCACCCATTGGCTGACCCGTGACCAAATAGCCGCACAGGCGCACCGTCTGCGTAGCCCGTTGGTGTTGCTGGGTGTCGATGAATACATGCAAGGCCAGCGCCATCCTTTATCTTTATTAAAATCATTTCTCGATCTGGATCATGAGTAAACATATAATCGTCGGCATGTCCGGCGGTGTCGATTCTTCGGTGACGGCGTTGCTGTTATTGGAGCAAGGCCATCAAGTTTCTGGTTTGTTTATGAAAAACTGGGAAGAAGATGATGGCACCGACTACTGCACGGCTCTGCAAGACTTGGCGGATGCACAACAAGTGTGCGACCGCTTGGGCATCCCGTTAAAAACTGTCAACTTTGCCGCCGAATACTGGGATGAAGTGTTTGAAGTATTTTTGGCGGAATTTGCCGCAGGCCGTACCCCCAATCCTGACATTTTGTGTAACAAACACGTCAAATTTAAGGCGTTTTTACATTACGCGATTGACGACTTAGGGGCCGATTACATTGCCACCGGCCATTATGCCCGTGTCGGGGAACACGATGGGCGGTTTCAGCTCCTAAAAGGCTTAGACCCCAATAAGGAACAAAGTTACTTTTTGTACGCGATGGGGCAAGCTGCCCTGTCACGCACCTTGTTCCCTATAGGACATCTGCACAAGCCAGAAATTCGCGCCTTAGCAAAAAAAGCCGGATTCGATAACCATAGGAAGAAAGACAGCACAGGGATCTGTTTTATCGGCGAGCGCAAGTTTAAAGAATTCCTGCAACGCTATTTGCCCAGCCAACCGGGTGAGATGCGCACCCCCGAAGGGCAATTGATCGGCAAACATAACGGCCTGATGTATTACACGCTAGGGCAACGCCAAGGCTTAGGCATAGGCGGTGTCAAAGACGCGCCTGATGAGCCGTGGTATGTGCTGGACAAAGAGTTGGACAATAACGTGCTGGTGGTAGGCCAAGGCCATTACCATCCCCTGATGCTGCATAATACCCTGGAAGCGGGCAATTTGGATTGGTGCAGTGGCTTGCCAGTGTCCGAAGCCCTGCGCTGCGCCGCTAAAACCCGCTATCGCCAAGCCGACCAAGCCTGTCATTTGCAGCCTTTGCCGGATGGGCGTTGTCAGGTGGTGTTTGACGAACCACAACGGGCGATTACGCCTGGGCAATCGGTGGTGTTCTATCAGGGCGAGGTTTGCTTGGGCGGGGGGATTATTGAGTTGAAATATAATGAAAATTAATAAACTGGAGCTTCTTAGCTTTCGTTGTTTCGAAAAAAATGAAATAGTATTATCTGATCGTTTTACTCTGTTGATTGGTGATAACGGTAGCGGAAAAACGGCTGTTTTAGATGCTTTAGCGATTATTATATATGATTTGCTATGTGAGTTCTCATCGAATGAAATAGGCAATAAAAGTAAGCTTTTGCCTGATGATATAAGGTATGTAGATCAGGAGATAGGACAGGCATCCTTAAGAGAACCTGATAAAAGTACATCGATTGCTATCGATTGTACGTTAGAAAATAATGAGTTCAATTGGAAACATGGTAGAGATTCTAACAAGATATTCAGTTTCAATAGAAATTTTCTTGTTGTTCAAAAAAAGAATAGTGTTATCAAGAAATTAATGGATCGTTTTTCTAACAAAAACGATTCCAAAAACTTACTTCCTTTAATGGCTTATTACGGTACAGGACGTTTATGGCAACAAATCAAAGCCAAAGATAAAAAAATTAAAGGCCCCGGTTCGCGTTTTGAAGGGTATCAAAATTGTTTAAATCCAGCGTCGGATCAAAAAAGCTTTTTCAGTTGGTTTAAAACCCAAGAGTTGGCCTCTTTGCAGAAACAAGAACGTCGTCATGCCTTAGAGGCGGTACGCGAAGCTATCGTCAGTATGATTCCCGATGCCAAACGGGCGTGGTGGGATATGGATTGGGATGAATTACGGATTGAAACCGTAGTTCAAGGTAAAAATCAAACAATCCCTTTTCATCTTTTAAGTGATGGCTACCGCAACATGATAGGCATGGTTGCTGATATTGCCTACCGTATGGCAACGCTTAATCCACAGTTGCAAGCCGATGTTATCAAGCAAACCGAAGGCATCGTGTTAATTGATGAAATTGACCTGCATTTGCATCCTAAATGGCAACGCCAAGTGGTGGGGCGGTTATTGGACACCTTCCCCAAAGTGCAATTTGTCGCCAGCAGTCATTCGCCGTTTATTATCCAGTCGCTTTATCACCGCGAAGACGTTTTGTTATGGGATTTGGAGAGTAACCAAGCGGTTGCTGTTGACAGTAAAAGCATCGAGGATATTGCCGAAAACCAACAAGGCGTGGAAATTCCCCAGCAAAGCCAGCGTTTTTTGTATATGGAGAAAGCCGCTGAAGCCTATTACACGGCATTGCAGAAAATTCCTTCTGTGAGTGAAGAAGAGAAACAATACTTGCGGCAACGGCTGGATGACTTGCTATTGCCTTACAGTGATAACCCCGCTTTTCAGGCGATTTTGAAAATGGAACGCCAAGCTGTGGATGGAAGGCATTAATAGTGAGGCCAGTTTGTCGTGGTGATGTACCCACAGATAAGGAAAACAAATCTATTCAGTTTGAAGAATACGGGGCTGCTCGCCCCTATCTGGTTGAGCGGATAGGGTTATATTGCTCGTATTGTGAGATGCGATTGCCTATGGGGCTTGCTATTGAGCATATTCAGCCGCAAAAGCTAAATCCTGCATTGATACATGAGTGGCATAATTTTCTTTTAAGTT
>JACXTQ010000042.1 GCA_016919605.1 Methylovulum sp. | reverse complement strand
TCAATCGTGAGCGGGACGTATGTTCGGAGTTGCGCCCGTTGATTTCAAGGCTGCCATGTAAGGGTAACTGGTCTTTCACGCGCAATTCGACTTCAGTGGTGCCGGGCGTGGAACCGGCTCGGAAAATCGGCGTGACTTGACGGTCGGCGGACTCTTTGCCCAATTCGGCGACCTGTTCTTGGACTTTGGGCATATAAGGCACTTGCCCTGCCGCCAAGGCGGGCACTTTATCCCTGATTTTGCCCAAGAAAAAATAGCGGGACCCCGTCACTTTTAGCCGCTCGACCGCACCTTCCACCACTTTTAGCCGTACTAAGCCATTGACCACATCCTGTTCAGGGATGTCCACCAATACGGTGGGATAGCCTTTTTCTCTGTATAAGGCTTCTAAGGTTTGTCTGGCCTTTTCCACGTCATCAACTGTTTTGGTAGGCCCCAAATAAGGGTACAATTTTTTTTCGATTAACGTTTGCTCAAGGACGGTATTGCCATCAACTTGCATCTCTAACATGTCAAACGTAGGTAAGGCTTCAGCTTGTGTTGCAGGAGCAGGGGTATTTTGTTTGTCTGCCCATAAGTTGGGTGAAAAAAACCACATACTTGTGCTTATTAATGCGTATCGGACTAACTGCTTCATAAAAATCGGACTAATCAGCAAGGCTGTGTTAAAAATGGCAAATATTTGCTGCGAAAATAAGGGGGGTTCAGACTTGCTTGAACTGTGATTTTTGCAAATAATATGCCATATATTAATGAATTGATTTATAATGGAATTTAACCGATGCATTACTGAATGACTGCTTATATATCAGCAGCATGTGTTGGCTATATGTTGATATATCAGCATTATTTTGAAAGGTGTTTCTGCTTAAACACCCTGTGTACTGAGTAAACCTCCTTTTCACCGTTGCAGTCTTGCCATCCACAAGCACTGGCATCAATTCCAGCACTCGTGGGTATAGGCCGAGAGGATTATTTCATTTGTATCGCCAAGCCACCCGCTTCGGAAGAATCCGCCACCGGCACAACTTCCGTATGTACCGTGCCGTTATTTTTATGCGAGAAAGGTACGACTGGGTTGCTGGAGGAGAACGGAATGCTGGCGGTAAATCCACGCGGGTCGGCGGTGGTGGCAAAAGCGCCGGTTTTTCCCCAAGCCTGAGTGGTGGCGACTGCCCCTATTATCGTTGGGCTACCCAAATTTGCCGCCAAGGTTTGCATCAGCTTGGCTTTTAGCGCCCAGTTGGGATCTGAAGATTTGCTGGTACGGTATAGCACCACCCCTTCCGCCCAATAAGAATAGCCACCTGCGGCAACGTTCTCGACAGTGGGCGCGTAACCGTCAACCTTGATATAACGCCAAGGATCGCCCCCTGTGCCCGTCGCAGTGACCGTGTTGTTCCGATCGGCGGAATTAATCGCGATACCCCAGCGTTTGGCATAGGTGCTGCCATCGGTCACATTATTAAAACCTAAGACGTTGGTGCCGTTTTGCCAATCTTTCAGCAAAGTGCCGGTGTCGGCAACAATGATAGGCTCTTTGACGATAGGCAATGAGGCATCTTCGTCCACCGCACTATCAGCCGTCTTACTGGCAGGGCTAAACGCATTTTTGGTGGCCGGATAGTTAAGGAAGACCGAATAAGCGGCCACACTGGTGGCGGCGCCATTATTTCTTAAGCCTAGAGCAACCGGAGTCAAATTATTGCCCGTAGTCGATTCCTTATACGGGGCAATAACACCCGCATCGGTTAGGATGCTGGTGTCCAACAAGCCTTTGACTTTGCTACCGTCGGTTTTATCAACTATTTTGAGTTGATCCCAAGCGCCAATTTTGCCCGCGATCAACGAGGCGATCATATTGTGATTAAGGCTAGGCATATCGCTTTCCCCATAATTACCGACCACAACGCTGCTGGATAACGTGCCGGCCCGTTTTTGCGCCGCTTGCAACACCTTGTAAAGGTCTAGCGTGACTGCCACACCATAAACCAAACCACCCGTAGGAATGACTGTAAATGCGCTGGTGCCGGTAGTGGGTATTTGTATGGTCGTTAACGGCCAACCTGGCTCAGGCAAGCCGGTCATTAGTTCATTTTGCTGGTCTGGATAATTGGCCGTGCCGGGTTTGAGTAAAATTGCCGGATCAACGGCAATGGCGCCGCCATCAGACAGGTGTTTGATAAGGTAGGTGCTGGCATTGGCCGAGCTAATGGTTTGTTTCCAAGCTTGTGTGCCATCCGCTATCCACGCCGATGCCAGTTTGCCGACGATGTTAAGATGCTCCAGTGGGATATTGCTGTTTAACGGGATGACCCCATAACCAGAACCGCCTGCGGTGCGCCTGACCAGCAATATTTTTTTACCGGCAAGGCCTGAGCCTAAATTGGCGTTGCCGGTAAAATAATGGGCGGTCCAACGGGAACCTTTAGAGCTAGTGACCGGATCAACATCATTAAAAGTATCGACCGTACCGGTCGCCGCCAAGGTGGTAGTGACCACTTGGGTATAGGCATTGGTCAGGGCCACTGCCCCGGAAATAAAGACGGTCAGGTTTGGGGTGCCGTTTGTCCAAGGTGTCAGCGCATCCGCAGTTTGCGCACCCACTAACAATGACACGGCGACAGCGAGTGTAGGTAGTTTTTTCATAGAGGCAGCTTTCCTATCAAGGTAAATAAATGCTTTTGGATAAAGGTTACAACAAGCTGGATGAGGCAGTTATCGTGCCATGCTTATTCGATATATACTTAACTATATAACACTAAATAAAGCAAGCATTAACCATTAATGACAGACATTTTTTAATGCTTCTCATACGGAAAATATGTCGTAAAACAGACAATAACCCATGATTTTGGCAAAT
>JACXTQ010000302.1 GCA_016919605.1 Methylovulum sp. | reverse complement strand
CGGGCAGTATATGCCGCTTGGAGGAAAACGATGCAACCTATTGACTTAACGCATCACTGGGCGGGTTATTTTGCACTCTCAGTGATGGTGGTCGCCTATATTGCGGCGATGCTTGAGGAAGCCACGCATTTGCGCAAATCAAAACCCATGCTGCTTGCCGCCGGGTTGATTTGGTTCGTCATTGTCTTGGTCTACCAAGAGCAAGGTAGCGGTGAACTGGCCGTGACGGCTTTTAAGGGCAACTTACAAGCCTATGTTGAATTATTGCTGTTTATCATGGTGTCGATGACTTATTTGAACGCGATGGAAGACATGCGGATATTTGACGCGTTAAAAGTTTGGCTGGTCAGTAAAAATCTAAGTTACCGGCAATTGTTTTGGCTGACCGGTTTGCTGGTGTTTTTTATGTCCAGCGTGGTCAACGGCCTGACTGCCGGTTTGCTGATGGGAGCAGTGGTCGTGGCGGTCGGCAAAGACAGCCCGCGCTTTGTGTCTTTAGCTTGTATCAATATTATTGTCGCCACCAATGCGGGCGGCTCTTTTAGCCCTTTAGGCGGCATTTCAACCTTATTCGTCTGGCAACATGGCAAGTTGGGTTTTATCGAATTTTTCAAACTGTTTATCCCTTGTTTGGTAAATTTTGCGATTCCGGCCTTAGCGATGCACTTTTCCTTGCCTAAAGATAAACCGGATATCGTCATTGAGAAGGTCACGCTGTTGCGTGGCGCCAAACGGATCATCTTTCTCTTTGGGGTGACTATCAGTTTGGCGGTGGTTTATGACATGCGCCTGCATTTGCCAGCGGCGGCGGGGATGATGGCGGGCTTGGCGATTTTGCAGTTTTTTTATTTTTATCTGCAAAAAAGCACCCAATCAGCTTCGCCAAAGCTGTCGGATGCAACTTTGTTTTTTGGTAGCACGAATGCCATTGCCCCACCGGAAAAAGCCGACAACTTGGATATCTTCGACAAGATAGGCCGTCTCGAATGGGACACCCTGCTATTTTTCTATGGGGCGATGATGGGGATCGCAGGCTTAGGCTATATCGGTTATCTTGACGCCATTTCATCTGTGTTGTTCGGGCAACTAAGCCCGACATTAGCCAATATCTTGATCGGCCTGTCTTCAGCCTTTGTCGATAACGGCACGTTGATGTTCGCGGTGCTCACCATGAACCCGGACATACCACAAGGGCAATGGCTGTTGTTAACCTTAACCTTAGGGGTAGGCGGCAGTTTATTGGCAATAGGTTCGGCACCTGGGATAGGCTTGTTGGGACAAGCCAAAGGCCAATACACCTTTAGCAGCCATCTAAAATGGTGTCCGGTGATTTTGTTGGGCTATTTTGCCAGCATCGGTGTACATTTTTTGGTCAATTCCAGCTCCTTTTAAGAATAGCCAAGGATTTGACTGCTTGCATAAAAACACTCAGGAGCACCAGATAAACCATAGCGGGCGCAACCTGCTTAGAGCGAAGTACTGGCAAGGCTATCTGTGGGGCATAGCTTCTCCGTTTATATGTACCTTGGTTGACTGGCCTTTACGGCATGTCCTAGGGCCTGCCAGCATTTTGATGACCTATCTGTTAGGGGTGTTTTTGGTGGCAAGCAGTTATGGACGTGGGGCATCAATTGTGGCTTCTTTTTTAAGTGCGCCCGTTTTTGCCTTTTATTTTGCCCACCCCATTTTCTCCTTTGCCATCAGTGACCTTGAAAATATCATCGGCTTGGCAGTCATGATAGTTGTCGCCAATGTCACCAGCAATTTTTTGGAAAGCTTACAGTTGCAAGCGGAAATCGCCAAACAGCGGGAAAGGCGAGCCAATTCCCTATACCGCTTAAGCCAAGCCCTAGCTGACGCACCAGATCCGTTGGCGGTCGCCACTATCGCCGTCAACCATATCCATGAAAATTTCGGGGCTTTATCCGTGGTGGTGTTCCCTAACAAAGAAGGCCAGTTCTATTACCCCCAAGAAACACCGCTAACCCATTCGTTGCGCGGCGCAAATCTACAACTGGCGTTACAAATTTACCAACAACAGACCACCCGGCTATGGGTCTATCCAGACATGTATTACTTGTTGGAACGCTCACCCACCCTACAAGGGGTTTTGGTCATAAGGCCAACGGCAGGCCATGATTTGTCCAATCCCGAAGAGGTCACTTTTTTTGATACTTTTAGGAGCCTGATCGCCCAAACCTTAGAGCGGCTACGCTTAACTGAACAAGCCAATAACGCCAAACTGCAAGCCGAAACCGAATCCTTACGCAATGCCTTGTTAAGCGCCATCTCGCATGACTTGCGCACCCCGTTGACACACATCATTGGCGCCAGCACGGTATTAGTTGAAAGCCCCGCCGATTTTTCGGCGGCGGAAAAGCTGGACTTCAATAAAGTCATTCTCGATGAAGCCTTACACATGTCAGAATTGACCAGCAAAATTCTTGACATGGCGAGGCTGACAACGGGGGGAATTGTCTTGCATCGGGAATGGAACGCGCTTGAGGAAATCATCGGCAGTGCCTTGAATCGACAGGAAAAAAACCTGGGCGAAAGG
>JACXTQ010000301.1 GCA_016919605.1 Methylovulum sp. | reverse complement strand
GGGTATCGGCGCCGGACGCGTACCGATAACGGGAATACCGAAATCCGCCTGATAATCCTGGTCTAAACCTTCGACACTCAGCGTCAGGTCAGTCTTATCGGTTGGCCGCCAGGTAATACTGGGATTGACCAACACCCGGTCCGTAAAAACAAAATCCCTGAACGAATTATTGTTCTGATAAGCGCCGGTAAATCGATAAAGCAACTTGTTATCATCCGTCACAGGGCCAGTGGCATCCCATTGGGTACGGTATAAATCATACGAACCGAATTGCTGTTCCAGTGAATAATAAGGGATGTCCAGCGGTTTCTTGGTGGTGATATTAATCAAACCTCCGGGTTCAATTCGACCAAACAGGACGGCCGCAGGACCTTTAAGAACATCAATGCTTTGCACATTACCGGCATCAACCTCAGTTGGAAAGCCATCGGCGTTAGCCAATAGGCCATTACGGTATACCCTATTATTGCGAAATCCTCGAATAATAAAGCCGTTACCGCCTCCCAATGTTGGCTGCGCCCGAACACCGCTGACGTTTTCCAGCGCATCCTTGAGCCGTGTCGTTTTCTGGTCATCCATCACCGCCCTAGGTACCACCTGCACAGAAACTGGGGTATCGAAAATCGGCGTATCGGTCTTGGTGGCGGTGCTGCTGTTGATGACGGTATAGCTTTTGTTATAAGGGTTATTTTCATAGTCAACCAGCTCACCTTTGCCCGTCACTTTCACGGTCGGTAAAGTTTCCGTCGGCTGAGGCACGGTGACTGCCACCGGCATGGCTTGTGCCGGTGTTTCAGCTTTCGCCAGGGTAATCACATTCGCATCCACATAGCGGTAGTTGACGCCACTATCGGCCAGCAAAGTCGCCAAGGCTTGTTTGGCTGTGTACTGGCCTTTAACCGGTTTGGCGGTCAGGTGTTCCGCCATTGCCGAGCTATACAGTAATTCTGCGCCCGATTGTTCGGCGAATTCGGTCAGCGCGGGAATCAGCTTTTGTTGTGGAATGTTGAAAGGCTTTGGCGTATCCGGGTTTGCCGCTTGAACGGGGTTTGCCAATAGCAACCCCGCTGCTAGGCTTAAGCCTAGGGCTGAGGCGGGTTTAAAGGGGGGTTGATAATGCATGGCGTTTTCCTTTGTTAATCAAGACTAATTAAGTGTCTGTGATAAGACGCAGGGATTTAAAAACACCGCACTAATTTTTTTCTAATTCTCTGATAAGAATTTTAACAACATCAAGACACAGCTAACATCTCTTCAAGGGATGTTAGCTGTCTTAATACAAAACCACGTAGCGTCCTGCCAATACTACCGATTTCACTGGCAAGGTTTGGTTGATGACGCTCAACAAGGTGTCCAAACTGCCACTATTGAACACACCGCTGACTTTTAGGCCCGCCAAGGCCGGATTGCCCAAAAACACATGCCCACTACGGTAGCGATTGATTTCGCTGACCACATTCGCCAACGGTTCGGATTCAAAAATCAGGCGGTGATTGCGCCAAGCCGCAGCATTGTGGGGGTTAATGTCCACCAAAGCCGATGAATTGGCTGACCAACGTTGTCCTGTTTTCACAATCCTCGGCGTAAAACCAGAAGATTGTGGCAAGTTGACGTTTACAGCACTTTCCAGCATCGTCACCGTCACGTCCTGACCTTGTTTTTTGACCACAAAGTCCGTGCCCAGCGCAGTGATTTCATAACCATCAACATCAACGACAAATGGTCTGGATTTGTCTTTGCTGACGATGAATTCGGCTTCGCCATCGAACAATCTGATCCGACGCTCGCTGTTGCTAAAACGGGGTTCTAGCGCGGTGAGCGCATTCAAATGCACGGTACTGCCGTCAGCTAAGATTACAGTTTGAAGTCCACCGACTCCAGTGTGGTATTGCGCTTGCCAGACTTGCCAAAAATCTGGGTTGGCAACCCATAATCCGACACCTAACAGCAAACTGGCTGCGGTTGCCCAGCTTGTCAAACGTGGCTTGGGACGCATTTGGCGAATAACGGGAGCTGGCTTTTTCGTAGGGCGGTTGACGGCGGCGCGGAGCAAAGGCCGTTCCTGTAATTCCCCCAAGCCATCCCATAAGTTTCGGGCTGAATTAAACGCCTCACGATGAGCCGGGCTTGCTTGCAACCAAGCCGCCAATTGCTCGTCCTGCTCGCTGGACATTGCTCCGGACGTAATGCGTACCAGCCAAATCAAGGCTTGTTCTTCAAGTTGTTCTGGGTTGTGTGTGGGCATTGAGAAATAAAGAATGGCGTTGCAACCAGTGCATTGTCACGCAAGTTTACAATAGGGGCTAGTAGTAAGACGTAAAACCGGCCACTAACCGTACTGCTACCGGTTAATAGCTTGCTTGCATTGTTTTAAGGCCTTGATGATATTTTTCTCCACCCAACTGGTCGAAATGCCCAGTTCATCGGCGATTTGCTGGTGAGTCAAGCCGTCAAAGCGGCTCATCATGAAGATTTTGAGGCATAACGGCGATAGTTGCCGTAAGGTTTGTTCGCATAAATCCAACTCTTGCCTATTCAGCAAATGCTGTTCCGGTGATACTGAAACAGCTGTTGTTACCAAGGTTTCATGGTCAACCCAATCGAGCGGCTCGCTTTGTTGGCGGCGCAAATAATCGGTGGCAAGATTAGCGGCGATCCGATACAGGAATGCGCGGGGATTTTGGATAGGTTCAGTGCTTTTGACGCTGACCAGCCGCAAAAATAAGTCTTGCAACAAATCATTCGCGGTTTCCTGACAGGAGACTCGGCGGAACAAAAAACAGGTCAGTTCTTGCCGATGTTGTTCGATCAAAGATTCGGCATCAAAAGGGGAAAATGTCAGCATATTGCAATCAAACAGGTTTAAAGCCAAGTTAGCAAACTATCGCTAGGCTTGGCTGCCATGGATCAGACGGTTTGTTATAGCTACCCTAAGCAATATTCATGCAATTTATATATTGTATTTAATAAACAAGTGGTTATATAAATATTTTTTGAGGATTTTATAAAAACTGTGTGATATGCCTTAGCAAGTGAGGCATATCACACACTTTCCAATTGATTTATTAAGTGCAATCACTTTCAGGGTTATTATTTGCAAGCTTTGATAAAAACTCATTAAGAAAGCAACTGAACTAAACATGGGTATGATTTTGCTTGAGTCTAAAGCCATTTCGAATAACTCAGCCGGATCGGGCATATTGGCAATACCCTTCAGTTAAGAAAGAAAAACTCACTCCCCTGCTAGAGATGGTTGAGGTGAGCAGATTAAGATCAAGCTTTTATATTTCACATCATCCCGGCCTTCTCCCTCTGGAGAAGAGGCGAAATCGCTTAACTTAAGGGCATTGGGCATGTTGTCCCTTAAAGCCAGACGGGTTTTGTAAACCCATCGGTAACGTTACATGGTCGCTTCAGGTGGTTTGAAGCGTTTGGGTCGGGGGTGCAAATTCCGAACCGCTCAAGCTCCGATGCCAACCAATCCCAGTCGGGAGTTCCTTATCCACGCAATACCGCCGTGATTTCACCTTTGGCGCGGCGTATCCGTGACGAGCGAGATTTTGAACATCACATTCACTACATCCGGTCAAACAAAGTTACGTCACCAAAGCCTTTGCTTGGCCTTACAACAACATCCACCCATACATCCATCAAGGTCTATTACCTGTACAGCACGGTGGTATTAACGAACCAATTAGGCCATGAATGCGACAAACGCCACAACCATCAGTACGGACTTCAAACACGGCATCAGACCCTCCATTAGTCGGTTGTTTTCGGTGGTTTTGCCGTGTAAATCGTCTTACCTTCCTTGATGGTCTCGACAATCTGAATATCTTTGATAGTCTCGGGTGCAACTTTCATCGGATTAGCCGAAAGTATTACGAGATCGGCAAGCTTGCCGGCTTCAATGCTGCCTTTTGAGGCTTCCTCAAAATGCTGCCATGCTGGCCAAAGCGTCATGGCCTTTAGCGCGACTTCGGGGGAAATTCGCTGATCTGGCCCCAGCACATAGCCGGTGCGAGTGGTGCGGTTAACCGCGCTATCCAGCACCCGCATCGAATTGGGGAAAGTGACGGGCGCGTCCGAATGGATGGTGAATCTCATACCCGTCTTAAGTACCGCGCCAGTAGGTGAGATGAATTCAGCGCGTTCTGGCCCTGCCACTGATTGCCGATGCCAGTCGCCCCAGTAGAAGGTGTGCATCGGATATAACGATGGCACAATACCCAGTGCTTGTAGCTGGGGAATCTGGTCAGCACGCAGATACTGACCGTGAATCAGCACAGTACGTCGGTCGCCCGCACCAAATTTTTTCTGCGCATCACCTACAGTTTTTATCAGTTCGTCAATTGCGGCATCGCCATTAGCGTGAACCAACAACTGCCAGTTGTTTTTGTACGTCAGGTCAACCCACTTTTGTGCTTCACCAGGATTGGGGAACGCGGGATAGCCAACATAATCGGCATTCTGGCCTTCCGGGGGCTGAAAATAGGGCGTGGTGAACCATGCCGTTTTACCTTGGGGCGAGCCGTCAAATGTAAGCTTGGCACCGCCTACGCGCAAATGATTAACATAATTGCGCGAGACCTGAATGCGTGCCAAGCTGGGATCGCTTACCTGCGGCGTTGGCATACCACCCTCGACAAACGGCATAACCTTCTGCCCGGTTTTGCCCAGCGATGCCGCTGTTTCAACTAGATCGGGGTAGCTGACAACATCAATCGCCAACTTTTTATGATCCGCAGCAAAGAACAGGCTATCGCTCATGCTAGTCATGGCGCGTCCTTCCTGGGCAGTGGTAATGCCGTTTGCGGCATAAACCTTCTGCGCGGCTTCGACCTGTTCTAGTAACTGATCGGTTGTAAGTTGGGGCAACAACTTGGGCAGATAAGCATAAAAGCCATTTTCCTCAAGTACGCCATTAGGGGTTTTACCGTCGGCTTCGCGGCGGATAACGCCACCAGAAGGTGCTTCGGTATCGGCGGCAATGCCCGCTTTGGCTAGCCCTGCGCTGTTCAGCACCGCCAGATGACCGGACTGGTGAATCACTAGGATAGGAACCGTCGCCGAAACCGCATCCAAGTCTTGGCGCGTTGGATGTCGTTTTTCGGCGAGTTGTGAATCATCGTAGTTGAAGCCAATCAGAATTCCGTAATCCCTGGGAGTGGACGAGGATACCATGAAGTCTGTCAGTGATTTCTGGAGTACGGCGATATTCACACCCGGGCCATCAGGTGGTGGTAGCAGATTAGCGGACAGTGACTGGAAACCGACATTGATGAAATGGCTATGAGCATCCACAAAGCCGGGGATCAGTGTTTTTCCAGCGAGATCAATGATGCGCGTCTGCGACCCTTTTAAAGTCTTCTCGATTTCCATGCGGGTACCGACAGCGAGTATTTTGCCATCCTTAACCGCCACCGCCTCAACGTTGGGCTGCATCTCGTTGACGGTAATAATGTCGCCACCCATATAAATCGTATCTGCGAGGGTAAAAAAATTAGAACGGACGTCCCCATTAGACTGGCAACCTGATATGACGATTGCGAACGCCACTATTAGAGAGGGTTTTGCTTTTCTAGCGGTGTTTAGGTACATTTTTCGCTCCATGGTGATGATAAGGAATAACGTGTTCTTTGACTGCTTGATATTTGAACCTGCAGGGTGCAAATGCGCAGCAATTATGTCTTTTAAAACTTGAATTCTTTTTGCCCTATTTTGAATTTTTCATTTGTTTGCCAACATTAAAATATCAAACACTGTGTATAACGATTATTTTTGATGTGTCAACACTAAACCGGACACATGCCTAAGCAGCCATTTGAGCAATTCGTAGTTTACTGGTGACACACGCCATTGGCTGAATGTCGCCGCCCCCTTTGTAAAAGACCAAAATATATTCAAACATAATTTGTTTTGATCCAGCCCGATTTTGATATTTCCCATGGTGCATCAACTCTGTTTTAAACGCATGGAATAACTTTCTGATACGGCATTTGTTCGAGCTGTTGATTTTACCGCTGATACTTTTTCAAATTCACTGGTTTCAAAGCCCCAGCTTGGGAAACCAGTTTTCGAAGTTCTAGATTTGAAGATGACAGAAAGTCAACGTTTCCCCATACTGGATTGCCAATGCTTGAGCTTGGCAATGAGTAATAAATAAATTGAAAAAACTTTACGTGATGTCCAGACTTGGAATTTTCGACGGCAAACTATCCAGTATTCGCAGTTCTGATGGTATTTTGTAATGATCTGCAGCGTATGGGTTGTCTGAATTAAATAAGTATTGTGTTAAATAACTCAGTTCAATTAATTGGTTTTTTGCGCTGTAGGGCAATGGTTGCTTTAACGGCCTGTTCGTTAACTCCGCGCTTCGGTTACCCACTTTAAGTGTTGCGAAAAGCGTGCAACCCAAACTACGGTTTTTGCTTTTGAATTCACAGCTTCTTATCTCTTTTGAACCATTTATCGAAACGGATTTTTTGTACTCGTCGTTTTTGCAACCAACGGATCACGCCCGTCACAAACAACAGCGGGCAGGCCAAACCGGATAAAAACACCAAAATACGCCCTGTCCAGCTAAACGCCTGCCCGAAATGTAAAGGCCATTGCCATTGCGTGAACACTTCGCCTACCGTGCCTTTACTTGGATCATCTACATCCAGGATTTTGCCGCTGTATTGGTCGATCACCACGTAGCGGCGGTGCAGTAAACTGCCAGTATCTGTCACGCCATCTTTGCAGACCGTGTAAGTGTCGGTCGGCTGGATTGCGCCGTAAAGCCAATCGGGGCAGCCTGTAGATATCGTCTTGACAGAAAAGACGGTATTTACGGTGCTGTGTATGAGTTTTAGCAGGTAGCCCTTATGTGGACACAACAACATGCGGAAACATCGAGGCCACGAAAACCCCATATTCCGCAAGCTCTATACGGGCTTGCTTACGGGTTAAAACTCAACCCGCACCGAACCCAGGAAGGTCAAAGGCATACCTGGTTGAATGGTCAGGTTAGTGTTGGCGTGGTCATAATATTTCTTGTCGAGCAAGTTATAGACATTCAGTTGGGTGGTGATTTTTGAGCCTAATTGTTTAAAGCTATAACTCACACTGGCATCCCAGCGCACATAGCCCGGCATTTGGGCGGTATTGTCAATATACGCCCAACGTTCTGAACGGGCGAAAATACCGCTGCCAAAATTCAAACCATTCAATACGCCATCGTGGAACGCATATTTTGCCCACAAACTGCCTGAATTTTTAGGTACGGATGTGAGCTGGTTGCCTTCCGTACCGGTAAAGTCTTTAGTAATTTTGGCATCGGTGTAGGCATAACTCCCAATCACACTGAGATTTTCGGTGAGTTGGCCGGAAACGTCCAGCTCCACGCCTTCACTGTTGGCTTCGCCGATAGTCCGGTCAAACGGTTCGCCTTGGATGCGGGTCACTGTGTTTTGTTTGGTCAAATCAAAATACGCCAAGGTTGAATTCAGTTTGCCGTCGAAAAACTCGGTTTTAATGCCCGCTTCCCATTGTTGTGCTGTTTGCGGGGAGAGCGATCCTGTACCTGGAGCGGGCGTGCCGCTGTTGTTACTACCTAAGGATTCGACATAATTGCCATAGACGGACAGCCAATGCCAAGGTTGGTAAACAATGCCGACGCGGGGGCTAAAATAATCCGTGCGGGTTGTTGTCTCAATGGCATCCGCCAAAGACACATCGGAAAAACTACTGCCGATTTCCGCCCAATCTTGACGGCCTCCGCCTAAAATATGCAGTCTGTCCCACAGAGTGATTTGGTCTTGGAAATACACGCCATACCATTGTTCAGGGAACGTCCCAAATTGGTTGTAATCGTTGCGGGTCAGTGAGGATAAATTGACATTATAGCTTGGATTAAAAATGTCAATCGGCGGCACCAACGGCGTTTCCCCAGCAAAAGCCGAATAGTCAGCTTCAAAACGATAATAATCAAAACCTGCCAGTACATTATGTTCGGCAATCCCGGTATGGAAATGACCGGTTAAATCCAAGTTAGTGGCGTAGGTGGTCCGGTTCATATCAGCTTGCCATAAGCCACGGTAGAGCATGTCGTTATCAAGGTAATTGGCCCACAAGGTGTTTTGGTTATAAGCCGCATCGTTGTATTGGAAGCGATTGGTCAGCTTCCAGTCATCGGTAAACGCATACGTCCAATTGAGGCCAACCAGAATACGCTCCTGGCGGTTTTTGGCGGCAGGATCGCCGAGCAAGCGGCTAATGGGCAAAGGCGCAGGGCGGTTGCCTATGGCGGGAATGCCAATATCGCTGACATCGACAAATTCATTATGCTGGTATTCTATATCCAAGTTGGTTTCAAACTTTTCAGTAGGCCGCCAAGTCACCGATGGTGCGAAAAAAATGCTTTCTTGGCTGACAAAATCTTGGAAGGTGTTGTTGTCCTTGTAGGCCAAATTCATCCGATACAGCAAAGAACGGTCTTCCAGCACCGGCCCTGTGGCATCAATGGTGGTGCGGTAGAGGTCGTATGAGCCAAATTGCTGTTGTATCGAGTAATAAGCTTCTTCCAAAGGCCGTTTGGTGGTCAGGTTAATCAAACCTCCTGGTTCAGAACGGCCAAACAGCACGGTAGCCGGGCCTTTTAGCACTTCAATCCGATCCAGATTGGCGGTTTCTAAAGAGGTTGTTGATTGATGGCGCAGCCCATTACGAAATGTGCTACCGCCAGCATCAAAGCCACGCAAGATAAAGTTGTCATAAAACGTATAGCCACCCGGTTGTACGCCACTGACGTTTTTAACGGCATCAGCAACCGAAATGGCTTGCTGGTCGTCCATGACTGCCCGCGGCACCACCTGGATTGAGACAGGCGTTTCCATGATTGGCGTATCGGTTTTGGTCGCCGTTGTGGCATTGGGACGATTGTAGTCAGTGTTGTACGGATCGTCGGTAGCGTACTCGGCTTGGCCTTTGACCTGCACAGTCGGCAATACTGCAGCTTCCGGCGGGATACTTGTATTTTGCGGCTGTGCCGACGGCGTTTGTCTGCTGATGGTGACCGTACCATTATCGGCAAGTTGATAACTTAGTCCACTGCCCTGCAAGAGTTGCTGCAACGCAGCAGCAGGCGTGTAGTTACCGTTCAGTGCCTGGCTTTGCAAACCCTTTGTAACGTCCGTGTCGTACACCATCTGCAAATCGCTGGCTTCTGCCAGACTGTTGAGTGCTGTTGATAACCGGCCTGCCGGGATATGTAAGGCACGGCTACCGCTTTCGGCATGGATAGCCGTTGATAGCATCAGTGCCGTTGGTACGGACAAGAACGTGGTAATGGTTTTTTTGCTCAAGGTCATGGACTCTCCTTAGGTAAGCTGGGGCTGATGTTAGTAAGACGTAGCCAGTGTGCAAAACAGGAGGTTGGCGTTGAGATTTTTCTTTGGGTAGGATCGGTACGGTAATTTGGCAAGCCTCAATGGTGCAACATCACCCAGTATCCGTCCAGACGGGTGGAATGCAGTTGCAGTGAGCTTTGCAAGGCATCAATCACCGCCAGCGGGTGGTCGGTGCGGAACACGCCGTTGACGCGCCGCTTTGCGAGTGCGCTGTCGCTGATGGCGAAATAACCGTGGTGATAGCGGTTCAATTCCGCCAGCACTTCACCTAGCGGACGGTTTTGGAACACCAGTTTACCGCGTTGCCATGCCGTGGCGGCTTGAATATCCACGGCCTCGGCACGGGTGATGCCTTGGCGGTTGTAAAACGCCTGTTCGCCTTGCTGGAGCTTGGTGGTTGTGCTGTTGCCATTCAAATTGACAGCGACACTGTGTTCGGTGACGGTGACTTCGGTCTGTTCTTCGTCCACGTGGATATTAAACGCCGTCCCCAATGCGGTGACCCAACCTTCTCCAGCATGGACACGGAACGGGCGATGCGGATCGGGGCTGACCTGGAACCAGGCCTCGCCTTTTAATAAACTGAGTTCCCTGGTTTGGGCAGTAAAGTTGACCGCCAGCGCACTATCGCTGTTTAGCACAACGGTAGAACCATCGTTTAAACGGATGCTACTGCTCTCACCAACCGGGCTTTGGTAATCCGCCTGCAACCAGACCATGAAGGGGCTAAACCAAATCAGCACTGACGCAGCCATAGCTAAAGACCACTTTCCAAGTGTTCGGCTTGCCCGACGTATCATCCTGCCTGTCCAAGCTCTCGCGTTACCCGTTACCAAGGCAGGCGGTGGAAGATGAGCCTTAACGGCATCCAGCTCCCCCCATAATCGGGTGATTTCGGCAAATGCCGCCACATGCACCGGATCTTGCCTCAACCACTGTTGGAACGCCTCCTGTTGGGCAAGATCCTCAGCATCCGCGTCCAAACGCACCCACCATTCGGTGGCAGCACTGCGGATGGCGGCTCGGCGTTCGGCTTCTATGGGCTCGTTCATAATGATGGCTTCCTGAGATTAGGCTTGCCATTATAAGACGTTCGGCAAAGGCAAAACAGGAGGGCAAAAGCAGTACAGATATTCATCGTTGCAAAGAGAAGCCTTTCAAGTTAAAAACATGAAACGTCTGGCAGTACGAAAATTTTGGGGCAATTGATAGTGTGAAGGAAGATCAATTTACGCGTCATCAAGCTGCTGCAAAACGGTTAAAGCATGGCGCAAATGCTTTTCGACCATGTTGCGGGAAATGCCCAACCGCTCGGCGATTTCGGCATGGCTTAAATCATCGAATTTCCGCAGCATAAAAACGGTGCGGCATTTGGGCGGCAAGGCCTCAATAGCGAGGCTAAGCTGTTGCAATCGTTGCTGGTTAGCAAGCACAGCATCCGGCTGGCGGCTATCGGTTTCGGCAACCCAGTCCATTGGTACGGTTTCATTGGCGAGATGACGGTTACGGACAGCGGCACGGCGTTCGTAATCAACCGCCAAATTGGCGGCGATCCGGTGCAGCAAGGCACGCGGGTTTTCCGCCTGTTGCCAAAGGTTGCCACTTAGCATGCGCTGGTAGGCCTCTTGGACAATATCAGCAGCTGTGTCGATACAGCCGCACCGTCGGGTCATGACGCACCGCAACTCCTCATCATACGCTTGAACAAGCGCGGCAATTTCAAGATTGGACAATGAATTCATCAGGGTAAAACAATGGCAAAGGGTTATCACCGTTCAGCATTATTTGTACCAAATAAGCTAGGCTGCCCCTTGTTTAAGCGTTGTGTTTTTTGCAACCCTTTATTTAACAAAGAAAAAATCTTATAAGCGGATTTAAAACTGAAAACTTGCGGATGTTTGGTTGTTTTGGTGAATAATTAAACTATGTCATTTAACCTATTTAGTGAGTGAAATAACATATTTTGATCAGGGTTTCGCTATGTTCACGCGCGGATGTACCCGTTTTTTCGCTTTACGTTTTTGCAACCAACGGATCACGCCTGTCGCAAACAACACCGGACACAGCAACCCTGTCACAAACACCAAAATCCGCCCCGTCCAACCAAAGGCTTTGCCGCTGTGCAACGGCCATTGCCATTGGGTGAACACTTCGCCTGCCGTGCCTATACTTGGGTCATCCACATCCAGGATTTTGCCGCTGTATTGGTCAATGACCACGCAGCGGCGATGCAGCAAACTACCCTGCTCTGCCACGCCGTCTTTGCAGACCGTGTAAGTGCTGGTGGATTGGGTTGCGCCGTAAAGCCAATCGGGGCGGCCTGTAGGATAAAGCTGGTCGGCGATTGCCACCGCTTCAGGCAAGGTGATGGATTTGGGATTGGCGGGTAGCTGCGATTTAAACCAATAGCGGTAAGTGACGGGCGAGAACAGTTCCAACACAGGAACGACACGCTCCGGTATGTCCATGTAAACACCGGAAAACAAAACGGGTATCAATACCAAGGTGGAATAAAAGCCAGCGGTTTTGTGCAGATCAAAATTAAGCCGCTCGGCACTGGCCTTACGCTTGATGGTCAATGCCTGCAGCCATTTTCCGGTCAGCGGCCACCACAGGATCAGACCCGTCAGCACCGATATGATCAGTAACGCGCCCATGATGCCGACCACGGTATAACCCAAATCCTCTCCTAGCAACAAGGCGTAATGCAGCTCGAAGATAAAGCCGATGAAAGTAT
>JACXTQ010000300.1 GCA_016919605.1 Methylovulum sp. | reverse complement strand
TGGCGAACTTGGTGGTTGCCCAGTTATTGTTCTTGGAATCGGAAAACCCTGACAAAGACATCCACTTGTATATCAATTCACCTGGCGGTTCGGTAACTGCGGGCATGTCCATTTATGACACCATGCAGTTCATCAAGCCGGATGTCAGCACCATGTGCATCGGCCAAGCCGCCAGCATGGGCGCTTTGCTGTTGACCGGCGGGGCGGCGGGCAAGCGTTATTGCTTGCCACATTCGCGGATGATGATCCACCAGCCTTTAGGCGGTTTTCAGGGGCAAGCGTCTGATTTTGACATTCATGCACGAGAAATCTTGTCTATCCGTGACAAACTCAATAAAATACTTTCCCATCATACCGGCCAGCCTATAGAAAAAGTTGCCCAAGACACTGATAGGGATAATTTTTTAAGCTCTGGCGATGCCGTGGCCTACGGCCTTATTGATAAGGTCTTAAGCAACCGCGCCGCTACCGCTGAGGTATAAACTTGGTCATTTGGATAATCAGTACCGCAGGTACTGACGCTTGCGGGAGCTTATTATGAGCAACAAAGATGACGACAAACTGCTGTACTGCTCTTTTTGCGGCAAAAGCCAACATGAAGTGCGAAAGCTGATTGCCGGCCCATCCGTATATATCTGCGATGAATGCGTGGAGTTATGCAAAGATATTATCAAAGACGAACTAGCTGACGAATCCGACAGCACCGATGGCACAGAATTGCCCAAGCCCAAAGAGCTGAAAAGCGAATTGGACAACTATGTCATCGGTCAGGAAAAAGCCAAGCGCATTTTGGCGGTCGCGGTTTATAACCACTATAAGCGCTTGCGCAGCAAAGACAAAAAAGACACCGTCGAATTGGCAAAAAGCAATATCTTGCTGATTGGCCCTACAGGTTCGGGCAAAACGTTGCTGGCGGAAACCTTGGCGCGATTGCTGGATGTGCCGTTCACCATCGCCGATGCCACCACGCTGACCGAAGCCGGTTATGTCGGTGAAGATGTCGAAAACATCATCCAGAAAATCTTGCAAAAATGCGATTATGATGTCGCCAAAGCCGAGACGGGCATCGTTTATATTGACGAAATTGACAAGATTTCCAGAAAAGCCGAAAACCCGTCCATCACTCGTGACGTATCTGGCGAAGGCGTGCAACAAGCCCTGCTAAAACTGATTGAAGGCACGGTCGCTTCGATACCCCCACAAGGTGGGCGCAAGCATCCTAACCAAGAGTTTGTGCATGTCAACACCGCCAATATTTTGTTTATTGTCGGCGGCGCGTTTGCAGGCCTTGACCGGGTCATTAAGGCGCGTACCGAAAAAGGCGGCATCGGCTTCTCGGCGGATGTCAAAAGTAAGGATGACAGCAAAAATGTCGGTGAATTGTTTGCCGAAGTGGAAGCTGAAGATTTGATCAAATATGGCCTGATCCCTGAATTTGTCGGTCGTCTGCCCATCGTGGCGACACTGGAAGAATTGGATGAAAAAGCCCTAATCCAAATCCTGACCGAACCCAAAAACGCCTTGGTCAAACAGTATAAGCACCTGTTTGCTATGGAAGGGGCTGAACTGGAATTTCGTGAAGAGTCTTTGGGCGCGATTGCGCGTAAGGCGATGGAAAGGAAGACCGGTGCCAGAGGCCTTAGGACTATTGTCGAAAACATTTTGTTGAACACCATGTACGAACTGCCCTCAACCGACAACATCTCCAAAGTTGTCATTGATGAAAGCGTCGTGCAAGGACATTCCGAACCGTATTTGGTTTACGAAACGGAACTGAAAAAAGCCGCGTCTGATTTATAATCAAAGCGCGGCACTGTGGCGGCGGCTGATATTTATCAGCTGCCACCACAGACCACCCTACCCTTCCAAATCCCGCCCCAAACGGAACTGGCAAGCACAATCGCCTTTTGCCATACAACTGAGCTGTTGCACCTCTTTAGCCAACAACGCCGACATCAACGCTTGATCAAATTCACACAATGCCGGATGCTGTTGGGCAATATCGTGATAAATGCAGTTGACGGCCTTAATGACGGGCAAGCCCGTGTCAGCATCGGTGCTTTGTTGCACCAAAAACCCCAGATCAGCCATGATAAGCAGCAACTGCGCCAGTTGCGCGTCAACCGTCTTACCGATAAACTGACCGCTTAACTGTTGCGCCAGCTTGCCGCCCAAGCGCCGCATATAGGCCGCAAACGCAGCCTCGCCCAACTCTTCCTGCAAATCACTGACCAGCAATTGCGCAAACCAGGCGTATTGCTTGGGGAAACAATTGATGCCCTTATCGGTGATGCCATACAAAGTCACGGGTCTGCCCGCCGTTTTGTTCACGGTTATCTTTTTGATATAGCCCTCCCCTTCCAGACCCACAAAATGCTGCTGTATAGCCGTTCGGGAAATGTCCAGCGTCGCCGCCAACGTATCAACGCTTAAGCCTTCCCGATTATCCAGCAACTGAGTGAGAATGTCATATTGGCGGGCACTGATTTTTTGCGGCATGGGTATTCTTCCTGTTATGTAAAGCAGAGCCTATTATGCCATAAAAAACTTTTATAAGTTATATATTGCATAACATTTTATATTGCTATACACTTTCTCCCGGTAGGCCAACCCCTACCGAAAACCTTATAACAATAAATCCAGAGGAGAAGACCATGAGTGAAACAGCAGAAGCCACCACGCCAACTTTATCATTATTTGAGCAACTGGGCGGTGCGGCGGCAGTCGATGCGGCAGTGGACATTTTTTACCGCAAAGTGCTGGAAGATTACCGTATCAACCGTTACTTCAGCGGCGTTGACATGGAGCAACAAGCGGCCAAACAAAAATCATTTTTGACCATGGCCTTTGGCGGCCCCAACAACTACAGCGGCCAAGACATGCGCAACGCCCATGCCCGTTTGGTAAAAATGGGCTTGGATGACAGCCATTTTGACGCAGTGATGGAAAACCTGACCGCCACCTTACAAGAACTTAACGTCCCTGAAAACTTAATCGCCCAAGTGGACGCGTTGGCGGAAACTACCCGCAGCGACGTATTAGGCAAATAATTCCCCGCACCTTAGCCGGATCGGCTATCAGGCCGTTCCGGCGATTACCAAACAGATAAAACGCCATGCCACACATTACCTTAGGCGAAACCCAGATCACTTGCCCCGATGGCGAAGTATTGCTGGACAGTTTGTTAAAAGCCAAACTCCATATCCCTTATAGTTGCCGACAAGGCTTATGCCAAGCCTGTATGCTGCGTAGCCTTGACGTAACCCCGCCTGCGGCGGCGCAAATCGGGCTTAAGGATACCTTACAGCGGCAAAATTATTTCCTGGCTTGCCGATGCCATCCCGAACAGGATATGCACATCGCCCTGCCCGACCAACATGGCGCGGCGGTTACTGCCGTGGTCATCAACAAACAATGGCTGGCAGCCGACATTTTGCGCTTGATTGTACAAGCAGACAGTGCCCTAAGCTTTTACGCCGGACAATTTATCAACCTGCAACGCACCGATGGCCTGACCCGTAGCTATTCCATCGCTAACCTGCCCGCCCCCGACCATACCTTAGAATTTCATATTCGCCGCTTACCGCAAGGCCAATTCAGCACCTGGGCCCATGACGAATTGGAAGTTGGCGACACCTTAACGCTATCGCACGCCCAAGGCAGTTGTCATTACCTGTCAGGCAACCCAGCGCAACCGTTGCTGTTAATCGGCACAGGTAGTGGCCTAGCCCCGTTATACGGCATCATCAACGATGCGTTAAACCAAGGCCATAGCGGCGACATTCACCTATTTCACGGCAGCCGCGACCCTGATGGCTTATATTTGGTCGATGAACTGCATAATTTAACGGCAACCTTCGCCAACTTCCATTACACCCCTTGCCTGTCCAGTGCCGACAATAATCTAGGCTACCGACAAGGCCGCGCCCATGACCTTGCCTTGACAAACCAAAAAAGTCTGAAAGGCTGGCGGGTATACCTTTGCGGACATCCAGAAATGGTCAGGGAAAGCCAGAGAATGGCGTACTTAAAAGGCGCATCACTCAGGGATATTTATGCCGATGCGTTTGTGGTAGGTGGCGGGCAGATGCCATGACAATTTGCCTGCCGTGTTGCCTAAGATGTATTCGTGCACGGACAGAATATCGTCCGTTGATGTATCTGAGCAGCCCATCGAACGCCTCCCCTCAAATCCACGCAATGTTTGGTAGCACACAGACAACCATTGTGGAACAGGTAAAATTACAACGAAATCCTTAACCAACCCTGTCCATCTCCCTTACTAAGGGTTATAGGACTTGTCTTTACAACGATTATCGGACTAATTTATACCATGACTTATTGCATAGGCATCATGCTCGACACGGGACTGGTATTTGCGTCGGATTCGCGCACTCACGCCGGTGTCGACGATATCGCCAGTTTTTGCAAGATGACCGTGTTTGAACGCGCTGCCGACCGTGTCATCGTGTTATTGAGTTCGGGCAATTTAGCAGGGACACAAGCAGTCATTAGCGTATTGAAACAGCGGAACGAAAACAACGACAAACCCAATCTCTGGGGTGCGAAAACACTTTTCGATGCGGCAATGCGGGTGTCGGATGCCATGCGTGACATTAACCAACGTGACGGCCAACATTTGGCGGCAAGTGCAATCAGTTTCAATGCCTCATTCATCATGGGTGGGCAAATCAAAGGCGAACTACCCCGTCTGTTTCGAATTTATACGCAGGGCAATTTTATCGAGGCCACCGTTGAAACGCCTTACTTCCAGACAGGTGAAACCAAATACGGGAAGCCGATTATTGATAGGGTCATTACCCGCTCAACTTCCCTGAGTAATGCCGCAAAATCTGTCCTCGTTTCTTTTGATTCAACGATGAGCAGTAATTTATCCGTCGGTATGCCGATTGATTTGGTTTGTTATCGGCGCGACAGCCTGGAAGTTCGGATGCGCCGCCGCTTTGACGTAGGAGATGAGTATTTCAGTTCCTTGGGCAAACAATGGACTGAAGGTACACGGGAGGTATTCGACCGACTGCCCAATTTGGATTGGTGAAAACCTTGGCTATAAAACCAAAATTTATGGCCGTGGCTAAACAGGTGGCAGATTGTACCAACCAAGGTTTCGTGGTGACTTGCGAACATGGCGGCAATCTAATTCCAATACCGTATCAGGATGTGTTCCGTCCTTATCAAGCGCAATTGGAAACCCACCGTGGCTTTGATTTCGGGGCGTTGCTTATGGCACAAGAACTGGCAACGGCGTTATTTGCCCCCCTGGTGGCCTCGACTGTTAGCCGGTTGTTGGTTGACTTGAACCGCTCCGTAGGTCACCCACGCCTTTATGCCGAGGTGATCCGTAACCTGCCAATAGAAGCGCGTCAGGACATTTTACGGTGGCATTACCAACCCTACCGCGAGCAAGCGGAGCGTCTGGTCAAACAGGCAGTTGCCCATCATGGGCGGGCCATTCATTTTTCGTCGCATAGCTTTACCCCCGAATTAAACGGCAAGATACGCAACGCCGATATAGGCCTGCTCTATGACCCCGCCCGACCCGGGGAAGCGGATTTGTGCGAGCGGTGGCAGTTCGCCCTCAAGAGAAGTGCGCCTGACTTAAAGGTTCGCCGCAATTATCCCTATCTAGGAAAAGGGGATGGCTTGACCTCTTCGTTTCGCCAACAAATGCCGCCCGAAACTTATCTGGGCATTGAGTTAGAAATCAATCAGAAACACGTTATCAGGGCGGGTCAAGATTGGACAAACCTACGCAAGGCCGTTATCGAATCCCTAGGACAAACCCTTGCAAGCTAATGTCGTGGGATTTCCCCATAAGCCAATCAATACCCCAGAATCTGCTTTAAGCTACTTTTGTGGGCAACAGGAGCATAACACCATGAAGATCAACATAGGCTACGAAATAATTTACGACTGTCCGCAGCCGACCCCAATGATCTTGACCTTGAATGTGCATCACACGCGCGTTGCAGATTTGATTGTTCCAGATAATATGCTCACCGACCCGCCTATACCGATTACCGCCTATCATGATGGTTATGGCAACTGGTGCAGCCGTATCGTCGCCCCTAAAGGCCAGTTGAGACTGTTCACCAATGCGGTCATCAGTGATACAGGACAAACGGACAGTTTTGCCCCGCAGGCGAAACAAACGCCAGTGGAAAATTTGCCGGACGATACCTTAGTGTTTCTGCTGGGAAGCCGGTATTGCGAAACCGATCGCCTTTCTGAAATAGCTTGGCAATTGTTTGACAAATTGCCGAAAGGATGGATGCGCGTCCAACTCATCTGCGACTATGTCAACCAACATATTGCTTTTGGTTATCAACACGCGCGCCGTACCAAGACAGCTTGGGAAGCCTTCCAGGAAAAAACCGGCGTTTGCCGTGATTACGCGCACCTCGCTATCACCTTCTGCCGTTGCATGAACATTCCCGCACGCTATTGCACGGGCTATTTAGGTGATATTGGGATAGCGCCGTTGCCTGGCGTGATGGATTTTGCCGGTTGGTTCGAGGCCTACCTTGATGGCCGTTGGTACACGTTCGATGCGCGTAACAATGCGCCCAGAATTGGACGGGTGTTGATAGCCCGTGGTCGCGATGCCGCCGATGTCGCTATCAGCTCTACCTTTGGCCCTAATACATTAGTCAAATTCAGGGTCAGAACTGACGAGGCGACCCCATTAGAAACTTGTTTGCAACACAATAACCGATAAATTTATTTGCCCCCAGTCCACGCCACTAGCTGGATAATAGGCTCACCTATATTTAGCTAATTTTTAGTCATGTACACAGCTGTCAGACAATAGTCCTATTTGCTGGTGTGGGTCAACACACCATCCCAATCCGTTGGCGGCGGTGAATTTTGATAAAACTCAATGCGTTCAAGGTACATACGATACAATAAATCATCAGGATATTGTCCTACCAAACCCCTAAAAATTGCGTAGGCGGCTGACCATTGTTGCTGGCGATACGCAAGCAAAGCCGTGCCGAGTTCATTTAGGGTTTGGCTTTGTTCAAGGTTGGCCTCATCTTCAATGCCTAGAGGTTCATAAATGGTGATCGGTTGTTGCTTGCCTTTAACGCGGACACGGTCGAGCTCTCGGTAAATGAATTCAGGGGCGGCGGCGCGTGTGGTTTCGCTGACGATGATTTTTACGCCGTATTGTTTGGTCAGCCCCTCCAGTCGCGCCCCTAGGTTGACGGCATCGCCCATGACCGTATACGCAATACGGAATTGCGAGCCCATGTTGCCGACATTCATCGTTCCCGTATTAATGCCGATACCCATATCAATCAGCGGCCAACCTTTACTGGCAAATTCTTTTTTCAAAGTCTCCAGCATCTTGACGATATCCAAGGCGGCTTGCACGGCTTTTGAGGCATGTTGCGGGTTGTGCATGGGAGCACCCCAAAACGCCATGATCGCATCCCCAATATATTTGTCGATGGTACCATTGCTCTCATGTATCAGATGGGTGGCGGGTGTGAAAATGGCATTGATGATTTCACACAAGGCTTGGGGGTCTTGAGTTTCGGAAATGCTGGTAAATCCGCGCACGTCCGAAAAAAACACCGTCATTTTGCGGCTTTCCCCCTGCAAGGTGAACGCCTCGTCAGAACGGCTCATCTGTTCGACCAGTTCGGGCGGGATGTATTGCCCGAATATGGTACTTAATTGCCGTTTTTTACGGCTCTCCAAAAAAAAACCAAAAAATATCTGTACGCCGTATAGCAAAAACAGCTGCATGATGGGTGTTGCCAAAATAGTGTCCACTCCTAAGGTTTTCCAGCAGTACACGTTGCCCCAAATACCACCGGATAACAGGGTGAAAAAAATGACTGCCGACCACGCGGCGGACAAGCGCGGGAACACAAAGGCCACCAGCAAGCAGATGAGCAGCAGTTCGATGATTTCTATGGCGACAATATGATTAGGACGTGATTTAAGAGTTTCGTCAAGCATGGCGCTGAGGATGTTGGCATGGACTTCCACGCCGGGGTAAGTGCTGTTGACAGGGGTGGCGCGCGAATCATGCAATCCCACTGCGGTGGAACCCATAATGACGATTTTGTCTTTTAACTGCGCCACCTCAGCCGTGCCGTTTAAAACATCAGCGACAGAAACGTAGGCAAAACTTTTTTGTTGGCCACGAAATGGCAGCAATATGGACGCACTCTCGTCAACAGGGATGGTGATACCGGCAATATGCAGCTTTTCTAAACGGCTGTTGCCGTATTGTGCGCTGGTTTCAAAAGCTATCGGCGGAGACTTGAACAGCGTCCTCAACAAAGCGAGGGATAAGGATTCGTAAATCTGACCTTGATATTGGATAAGTATTGGCAGTTTTCGATAAATACCGTCTTGGTCAATATTGGGATTTTCAAAAAAACCGGCAGAGGCGGCAACCGCTTGGAGTTCCGGCAAATTAGCCACATAACTTTTCGGAGTCACTAATAACGAACTGAAGGCCAAAGCATTGGTTGAGGTCAGGGGAAGGGGCAATTGGCCGACCTGCGGAGTCCTTTCTTCTAGATGACTGAAATAATAACCCAACACCACTGGGCGGTTCTTCAGGCTTTTAGCGAAAACTGAATCATAGGATAATTGTGGCTTCAGTTCGGCCAGTGCCGATAAAAACTGCGGATCATCATGCAATTCTTTGATAGCGAGCCGATTGAGGACGTTAATGCCTGAACTGGTATCACGCTCCGAGAACACCATGTCAAACCCTAAGAGCTTGATGCCATAATAATCAAACAGCATATCGACAATATAGCCTATCTTGTCACGCGGCCAAGGCCAATGGCCTTCTTGAGCCAAGCTCGCCTCATCAATGGCGACGATGACAATGCGCGGGTCTACCGTATTGGTCAAAGTTTCGCGTAAACGTAAGTCATAGAGGATATTTTCCATACGCTCCAGCGTTGACATCGGCAACTTGCCCGCTGTGTTAAGCATAAAAATTAAGGTGATGCCCGCGCATACCAATATGCGGTAAAACGACAGCCATTGGTAGCTAAATTGCATAGGCCTTTAAGCGGAAAAAGAATTTAAAAATATCCGTGATAATAACCATAATCGCCGGATATGTGTGAAAAAATGCACACTAGGCGCCTTAGAGTTTGCCAAGCCCTTAAAATCATCTACTATGACCCGTTTTCCCCAGACTTTATATAAATCGTGATCGCTAACACACTATTTTCTCAAGATTGTCACCAATGCCCAAGGCTGGCTGATTTTCTCTGTACTGTCAAACAACAACAACCTAGCTACCATGCGTTGCCGGTCGCACCTTTTGGTGATCCCAACGCCCACTTGCTGGTAGTTGGCCTAGCGCCAGGGATGCACGGAGCCAATGCTACAGGACGACCCTTTACTGGTGATTATGCCGGACTGTTGCTTTATGAAACGCTGCATACTTTTGGTTTTAGCAACCAACCAGTTTCAGAGTCATTAAATGACGGACTGATACTGAACAATTGCCGCATCACCAATGCCGTCAAATGCCTGCCGCCACAAAATAAGCCCCTACCTAGTGAAATTGCCCAATGTAATGCTTATTTGGCCGCCGAATTGCACATCTTGCCGATTGGTGCAGTCATTTTGGCCTTAGGCACTATTGCCCATCAAGCCATCCTCAAAGCCTATAAGCTCAAGACCGCCCAAGCAACATTCGGCCATCACGTCCAACACCACTTGCCGGATGGCCGGATACTGGTCGATTCTTACCATACCAGCCGCTATAATATGCAAACTAAACGCCTGACTCAAGCCATGTTCCATGACGTCTTTGTGACAATCAGCGACCTATTGCTTACGCGGCAATAAGGAGCCAACTTGATCCCTGCGCTCGCTATGGAGCATGAAAAGGATTTTGTATGACAAATATAAAAAATAACTTGATAAATATATTAAAGAGCCTATAATAGCTCAAATCAATCGCGGGGTGGAGCAGCTTGGTAGCTCGTCGGGCTCATAACCCGAAGGTCGTAGGTTCAAATCCTGCCCCCGCTACCAGATCAAGAAACCCCATTTTGGGGTTTTTTATTTTCAGGGCTTCGGATATGGGAAGCTTACAATCGGTTGTTAATGGAAGAGCCCTTTGGCTCTTTTTTTTTGTGCGCAAGTAAGTGGGGAACAAAATGAAACAGGCTCCTGAGCATTTGGTCAACTTGATCGAGCCAGTTGTTGAAGGTTTAGGTTATGAATGTGTCGGCATAGACTATCATCCGCATCCCAAGCACGGTCTGTTAAGAATTTATATTGATAGCGAAAACGGCATCTTAGTTGACGACTGCTCCAAAGTCAGCCATCAGGTCAGTGGCGTTTTGGATGTCGAAGACCCGATTCCGGGCAACTATCAACTGGAAGTTTCCTCCCCAGGTGAAGATCGGCCATTTTTTAAAATTAGCCAATTCGAACGCTTTATCGGCAGCACGGTTTTGGTCAATTTGTTTAAGCCTATAGAAAATCGTAAAAAGATCAAGGGCTCGATTGAAGGTGTTGTGGACGATGTGGTGACCCTTAAGGAAGGGGACGAGATTTTTGCGGTGCCGTTCAGTGCGATGAGCAAAGCGCGATTGGTGCCTGATTATAGTTTATTGAATCAAAACATCGAAAAAGGAGCTCGAAGTGGCAAATAAAGAAATTTTATTGGTGGTGGAGGTCTTTTCCAATGAAAAGGAAATTGACAAGGAAGTGGTTTTTCAAGCAATAGAATCGGCACTGGAAGCAGCTACTATCAAGCGCCATGTCAACACCATCATGGCCCGCGTTGCCATTGACCGCAAAACCGGCGATTATAAGACTTATAGACAATGGGAAGTGGTCGCACCGAACCCTGCTTGTATTGGCGATGTTGAATTTCCAACCACGCAAGTGCTATTGGAAGTAGCGCAAATGGATGATCCAAACATCAACATCGGCGATAAGGTCGAAGAAGAGATTGATTCGGTAGATTTTGGGCGCATTGCCGCACAACATGCCAAGCAAGCCATTATCCAAAAAGTCCGCGAAGCCGAACGCAAAAAAATTGTCGATGCTTATAAGTCACGCATCGGTGAATTGGTCACGGGCATTGTCAAGCGCATTGAAAAAGGTAGCGTATTCTTAGATTTGGGCGGGCACATTGAAGCCTTTATCGCCAAAGAAGACATGATCCCGCGTGAAGCTATCCGTATCGGTGACCGCGTTCGTGGCTACCTTAAGGATGTACGCCTAGAGCAACGCGGGCCGCAACTGTTCGTCAGCCGCACCGCCCCCGAATTATTGATAGCCCTATTCCGCTTGGAAGTACCGGAAATTGCTGAAGGCACCATTTCCATTATGGGTGCAGCGCGAGACCCCGGTTCCAGAGCCAAATTGGCGGTCAAAAGCAACGATCCGCGCTTAGATCCTGTCGGTTCCTGTGTGGGTATGCGTGGAGCCAGAGTACAATCCGTCACTAACGAACTGGCCGGCGAGCGTGTGGACATCATCCTTTGGCATCCTAGCGAAGCCCAATTTGTAATCAACGCGATGTCGCCTGCGGAAATCCAATCCATTATTGTTGACGAAGATAAACACAGCATGGATTTGGCGGTAGGTGCAGACAATTTGTCACAAGCTATAGGCCGTGGCGGCCAAAATGTCCGCCTAGCTTCGCAACTGACCGGGTGGGAGCTGAACGTCATTGACGCATCGAAAGCTGAGCTGAACAGCGAGGCCGAACTTGCCAAAGTCAAGCAAATGTTTATGGATCAGCTGGATATTGATGACGATATCGCCCAAATTCTCGCGGAAGTCGGTTTTAACACGGTCGAAGAAATCGCTTACGTTCCAGTAAGTGAAATGTTGGACATCGAAGGGTTTGACGAAGATATTGTCAATGAGTTGCGTAGCCGTGCTAAAGATGCCTTATTAATTAGCGCGATTGCCGCCGAAGAGACAAGGGAAACAGTGCATCCGGCGGAAGATTTATTGGCAATGGAAGGTATGGATGATGATTTGGCTTACGAATTGGCAAGCCAAGGTATTGTGACAATGGATGATTTGGCAGAGCAATCAATAGATGACTTGTTGAATTTTTCGGGTATCACTGAAGAAAGAGCGGCAAAATTGATTATGAAGGCGCGTGAGCCTTGGTTTGCCGAGGCACAGAGCGAGTAAAAGGGGGAGCATAATGAGCGATAAAACGGTACGGCAGTTAGCGGAGGTAGTTAAAATACCTTTGGAACGATTATTGGAACAACTGAAAGAAGCAGGATTGTCTGCCAGCTCCCCTGATGATGTCATCAGTGAAGATGAAAAAATGCAATTGCTCGGACATTTGCGCAAACGTCACGGCAAGCCCGAAGACACTGCGGCAGGTTCACCCAGACGGGTCACGCTGGAACGGCGGAAAGTGACGGAAATTAAACAAGCCACTGCACCGGGTAATTCCGCCAAAACGATCAGCGTTGAAGTACGCAAAAAGAAAACATTTATCAAGCGTGCCGAGCCTAGCGCAGTGGTCACGCCGAAAGAAGTTGTGCAACCCCAGGCCGTGCAGCCGGACGTTGTGCCACCGATACCTGAAACTGTGTCACCTGTCGCTGAGACGGCAGTCGAGGTTGTGGTTCCTGAGCCTGTACAAGAGGCGGTAGTTGCGGTTGCAAAAACCGTGGAAGCACCAGTGCCAGCGGTCGGGCTGGTCAATGAACCTGAGTCTACTCCAGAGGTTGAGACCGTGAGCGCAAACACCGTACAAGACAAGCCAAAATCTAAACCAGACAACAAACCCAAAGCCGACCATACGCCCAAAGCAAAGGCTACGGAAGCGAAACCTGGCACCGAAGCTGAAGCCGATTTTATCGATGATCTCGACCCTGAAGAAAAATTCTCGACGATAAAAATTAAGGACGACAAAAAAGTCAAACAGGACAAACCGATTAAGGCTAAAGAAACTGACGAAGTCAGGAAAAAACAACAGGAAAAAGAACGCCGTTTGGAAGAATCCATCAAGAAAAACGCCGAAAAAGTCCGGCAACAAGCGGCTGCCAAACAACAAGAAGCCTATAAGAAAAAACAGGAAGAAGGCTCTTCCTCTACGCGTGGCTCCTCTGCTAAAGACAACAAAAAAGGTAAAAAGAAAGGCAAGCAAAATGCCCGTGTCAGTATGCCTTCTGAAAACCGCCATCAGTTTGAAATGCCCGTGGCACCCATCGTTAAGGAAGTCACCATTCCTGAGATGATTATCGTCTCCGATTTAGCACAAAAAATGAGCGTCAAAGCCGCGTTAGTCATCAAACATTTGATGAAATTAGGCATCATGGCGACCATCAACCAAAGTATCGACCAAGAAACTGCCGCGATTTTGGTTGAAGATATGGGTCATAAACCCATCATGCAAAGCGATGACGATCTTGAACAAGAAATGCTCGCCGAAGTTCTGATGGAAGATAACCGCATTGAATTGCCCCGCGCCCCTATCGTCACCATCATGGGCCATGTTGATCACGGCAAGACCTCGTTGTTGGATTATATCCGCAAAACTCGCGTCGCCGCAGGCGAAGCAGGCGGCATTACCCAGCATATTGGTGCGTATCAGGTAAAAACCGACCACGGTGCGGTCACGTTCCTTGACACTCCAGGCCACGCGGCGTTTACCGCCATGCGGGCGCGGGGCGCTGATGTCACGGACGTGGTCATCGTGGTGGTGGCTGCCGATGATGGCGTAATGCCACAAACTAAAGAAGCGGTTGAACATGCCAGGGCGGCGAATGTGCCGATTATTGTCGCCATGAACAAAATCGACAAGCCCGAAGCCAATCCCGACAAAGTAATGCAGGAGTTGTCAACGATCAACGTATTAGCGGAAGAATGGGGCGGTGATGTCCAATTCTTAAAAATATCCGCCAAAACTGGCGCGGGTATTGATGACCTGATCGAAGCCTTGATTGTCCAAACCGAAATTTTGGAGCTGAAAGCGCCAATTGAAGGTGCCGCATCCGGTATTGTCATCGAATCACGCTTAGATAAAGGCCGTGGCGCGGTGGCTACCGTGTTAATTCAAAAAGGTACTTTAGAAAACGGACAAATGGTTTTATGTGGCCATGAATATGGCCGTGTCCGTGCTATGTTCAACGAAAACGGCAAAGCCATCAAAGAAGCAGGCCCTTCGGTGCCTGTGGAAATCTTAGGCCTATCCGGCACACCCAACGCAGGTGATGAATTCTTAGTGGTACAAAACGAACGGGTTGCCAAAGACTTGGCAAAACACCGTGAAGATCGTAAGAAGTTCAGCCGCCATGCCGCCCAACAAGCCTCCAAATTGGATGAGGTGTTCTCACGCATGACCGCAGGTGAGTTGGCGAGCGTCAACTTAGTCATTAAAACCGATGTACAAGGCAGCTTAGAAGCCTTACGTGGTTCATTAGTCGCCTTATCGAACGATGAAGTGGAAGTTAAGGTCATTTTTGGCGGTGTCGGTGGTATCAACGAAGGCGATGTCAACTTGGCATTGGCTTCCGGTGCGATTTTGATCGGCTTTAACGTGCGGGCCGATGCCACTTCACGGAAACTAATCGAAGAAAAAGGCGTGGATTTGCATTATTACAGCGTCATTTATGATGCGATTGATGAAGTCAAAAAATCCATCAGCGGTATGCTGGCCCCTGAAATTAGGGAACATATCGTCGGCTTGGCCGAAGTGCGCGACGTCTTCCGTTCACCTAAATTCGGTGCGATTGCCGGCTGTATGGTCATTGACGGTTATGTCAAACGTAACCTACCTATCCGCGTCCTACGCGAGAACGTGGTGATTTTTGAAGGCCAATTGGAATCCTTACGCCGCTTTAAAGACGATGCGTCAGAAGTCAAAATGGGCATGGAATGCGGTATCGGCGTGAAAAACTACAACGACGTGCAGGCAGGCGACCAAATCGAAGTCTTTGAACGCACAGAAGTCAAACGGGTATTGTAAGTATGGGTAAAGAGTATGGTCGTAAAGACCGCGTCTCCTCGCAAATGCAGAAAGAACTCTCGTTCATTCTGCAACGCGATATTGATGACCCTAGGCTGGGTTTTGTCACCATCAACGAAGTTGAAGTCACTCGTGACCTAGCGGTGGCGAAAGTCTACTTCACCGTGTTGAATGTCGATGAAGCGGGCAAACGCGCCAATCAAAAATGCCTGAACGAGTTGGCTCCGCAAATTCGCCATGAACTCGCCAAACGGATGCGCCTGCGCCATATCGCTGAACTGCGTTTCCATTACGATGATTCCTTCGATACGGGGATGCGGGTGGCGGCGTTGTTGAGTGAAGTGGCGAAGGAGTTGCCAGAGGACGACTCCTAGTCGTTACCAGTCACGATGGGTTATCACGCCCCCGTTATTCTATCGATAGCGGGCGGTATTGCTTGAACAACCAACCTGACTATCAGGTTGTTGGCGGCAAGTCATTGATGATATGTGGCTATAGGCCGCATATCATCCGTTTTCACACCGTTTTTTAAATTAATGAGCAAACGCACCTCTGGCCTGAATATCCACGGCATCATTTTGTTGGACAAACGCCTGGGCGTGTCTTCCAACAAGGCCTTGCAGGAAGTCCGCAGCTTGTTTAACGCCAATAAGGCCGGCCATACCGGCGCATTGGACCCTTTGGCGACGGGTTTGTTGCCGCTGTGTTTTGGTGAGGCCACCAAAGTGTCAGGGTTGATGCTGGACGATGACAAGCGCTATCAAGTCACCATGCAGTTGGGCGTGATGACCGACACCGGCGATGCCGAGGGCGTGGTGGTTGACACCCAAGCCGTGCCGCCGTTGACGCAAGCGGAATTGCTGGCCTGTCTGCAACGCTTTACCGGAGCCATTGCACAAGTGCCGCCCATGTATTCGGCCTTGAAGCATCAGGGCAAAAAACTCTATGAATTGGCAAGGGAAGGCATCACCATAGAGCGTCAAGCCCGGCATATCCAGATTTTTGAACTGCTGTTGCTGGATTTTACTACCGATAGCCTAACCTTAGAGGTTGCCTGTTCCAAAGGCACTTATATACGCTCCCTTGCCGAAGATATAGGTCATGCCTTAGGCACTTGCGCTACCGTAACGGCCTTACGGCGTTTAGCGGCCGGACAATTTTCCTTAGCCAATGCCAAAACCTTGGAAGAATTGTCAGCGATGGACATGCCTAGCTTGCTGGACACATTGATTGCCGTTGATAAACCTTTGTCAGGTCTGCCAGCGGTGCAACTATCGGAGGCGCAAGCCATCAGCATCCGCTATGGGCAAACCATCGCCTTTCCTGGCAGTGAATCGGGGAGTGTCCGTTTGTACCATGACAGCCTGTTTTTGGGTTTGGGGGAAATGCTATTGGATGGTAAAATAGCCCCAAAAAAGTTGTTTAATATTAACGGGTAGAGGTGCAACAGTTGCTCCCCTGCCCCGAACTCAGGCGGCGTAAAAACGTCCTCTGACCACCCTGCCCTACACCCTATCGTGGGGCGGGATTTTCTTAAGTCGCCTGATGGCGGCTTTATTTTTTATACCTTAATCTTATAGGGATTAGCAAAAATGCCATTTACAGCAGAACAAAAAAAGACGGTCGTTGAAGCTTACCGTTTATCAGAAACCGACACCGGCTCGCCAGAAGTGCAAGTTGCCTTATTGACTGCGCACATCACGCATTTGACACCGCATTTTGCCGCGCACAAAAAAGACAACCACTCCCGCCGTGGTTTGTTGCGTATGGTTAACCAACGCCGTAAATTGTTGGATTATCTGAAAAACAAAGATATTGCCCGTTACCGCTCTTTGATTGAACGTCTGGGCCTGCGTAAGTAAGCCACCCAAGAAACGCGACAACCTCAGTAGGGATATTGTTGCAATATCCCTACCCGAACCTCTACACAAAGGAATCTTATAGTGAATCCTATCAGGAAAGTATTTCAATACGGCACGCAAACAGTTACGCTGGAAACGGGCGAGATAGCACGTCAGGCTGACGGTGCTGTGATAATCGATGTCGGTGGTACGACTTTATTGGTCACCGTCGTTGCTAAAAAAGAAGCCAGCGGCGGGGATTTTTTCCCATTGACCGTCAATTATCAAGAAAAAGCCTACGCCGCCGGAAAAATCCCAGGGGGCTTTTTCAAACGCGAAGGACGGCCTAGCGAACAAGAAACTTTAACGTCCCGCTTGATAGACAGACCGATACGCCCGCTTTTCCCTGAAGGCTATACCAACGAAGTTCAAGTTATCGCTACCGTGGTGTCCTTAAACCCCGAAGTAGACCCAGAAATTCCCGCCCTGTTAGGCGCGTCTGCGGCGTTGGCCGTATCTGGCCTGCCTTTCAATGGCCCTATCGGCGCCGCCTGTGTGGGTTATAAAGACGGCGAATACCTATTAAACCCCTCCCCCGCCACGCTGAAAACCTCACAATTGACACTGGTGGTGGCTGGTACTGCCCATGCCGTCCTGATGGTGGAATCCGAAGCCTCAGGCCTGTCCGAAGAAATCATGCTAGGTGCGGTGTTGTTCGGTCATGAGGCTATGCAGATTGCCATTAACGCCATCAATGAGTTCGCCAATGCCGCCGGTAAAGGTGCGGTGTCTTGGGTCGCCCCTGAAGCCAATGTGGAACTGGTCAACCTAGTCACCCATGAAGTCGAAGCCAGCATTACCAGTGCTTATCAAGTTGCCGAAAAATTGATCAGACAAGAGCAGCTAAAGGCCATCAGAAACGCCGTGGTGGAAAAATTGACCGCTGACGGTGATTATCAAGCCAATGCCATCCGCACGATTATTGAGCATCTGGAAGCGAAAATAGTCCGTAACGCCATTCTTAACGACAGCAAACGCATTGATGGACGGGCTTTAGACTCTATTCGCCCGATTAGCATCAGAACCGGCGTATTGCCCCGCACTCACGGTTCGGCGTTGTTCACACGCGGCGAAACCCAAGCATTAGTGGTCGCCACCTTAGGCACACAACGTGATGCGCAAATCATTGACGCATTGGCGGGTGAATACAAAGAACCGTTCATGCTGCACTACAACTTCCCTCCATACAGTGTTGGCGAAACCGGCCAAGTCGGTTCCCCTAAACGCCGCGAAATTGGTCATGGCCGCTTGGCAAAACGCGGCGTTGCCGCCGTATTGCCCAATATGGAAGAATTTCCTTACACCATCCGCGTGGTTTCTGAAATCACCGAATCCAACGGTTCCAGCTCAATGGCTTCGGTCTGCGGCAGTTCCTTGGCATTAATGGACGCAGGCGTGCCTATCAGCACCCCAGTCGCCGGTATTGCAATGGGCTTGATTAAAGAAGGCGACCGCTTTGCAGTATTGTCCGACATCATGGGTGATGAAGACCATTTAGGTGACATGGACTTTAAAGTGGCCGGTTCCGAAATTGGTATCACCGCCCTGCAAATGGACATCAAAATTGATGGCATCACCGCCGAGATCATGCAAACCGCACTAGAGCAAGCCAAACAAGGCCGCCTGCATATCCTCGGTGAAATGAACAAAGCCTTGGCCTCAACCCGCGAAGAAATGTCCGACTTCGCACCGCGTATCATCACTTTTAAAATTGACCCTAGCAAAATCCGTGAAGTCATCGGCAAAGGCGGCGCGACTATCCGTGGCATTACCGAAATTACCGGAGCCAGCGTTGATCTGACCGATGATGGTGTGGTTAAGATCGCCTCGGTTGACAAGGCCGCAGGTGAAGAAGCCCGCCGTATGATCGCGGAAATCACCGAAGAAGTTGAAGTCGGCAAAGTCTATGAAGGCAAAGTCGTCCGTCTGATGGATTTTGGCGCTTTCGTCACCATCCTGCCAGGCAAAGACGGTTTGGTGCATATCTCGCAAATTTCCGATGAACATGTCGATAAAGTCAGCGACAAGCTGAATGAAGGCGATATGGTACGCGTAAAGGTGCTGGAAATTGACCGCCAAGGCCGCGTCAGATTAAGCATGAAAGAAGCCGAAAAAGAATAAGCTGTCCTACTTTAGGCTTAAATAATAGGAAAGGGCCGTAAGGCCCTTTTTTTATGCCTGATGGTTGGCCTTTATGGTAAGGAATGACATTGCCATATAGAGCCTATTCAGAATGGAGAGTACCTTAGGTTAATACCCGTTCGGGCCATCCAGCGATGGCGAGGCAGGTGTCGGAAATTTCTTTCCAGATACCGTCCGCCACCTATATTGATGAATTGCGCAGCAATATAGGAGCTAGAACCTATCCCGACCTTATCGTCATAATAGGCGACCGGATGGCAGAGAAAATACCACAGGGCCAACCTTGCAAACAGCGCGGTAGGGCGGCGATAGCGTAATGCGCCGGATGTTTAAATGCCCAACATGCGCCTTACCGCGTTTTTTTCATGCCTGATGGTTAGCTGAAATGACATTGCCATATAGAGCCTATTCAGTATGCTTAACGTATGATAAAATCATACCCATCTTAATATCGGAGATAGCACCATGTCGATGCAACGCAAAACAATCACCATCACTGAACAAATGGACAACTGGGTTAAAACCCAAGTCAACTCCGGCAAATATGGCAATGACAGCGAATACTTTCGGGATTTGATACGCCGCGATCAAAATAGACGCGAAGCGGAAACCCAACTGCGCTCAATGCTTGATGAAGCCGAAGCGAGCGGAACAAGCGACCGTACTCCGCAAGCAATATGGGCGGCAGAAAAAGTTTATGATTTGCTTTTCTAAGCAGAAAATACGAAATAACTTGACCATCAAGCATCTTAAATGCCTAACCGTACCGCCCACTTGGCCGACCGTAAAAAAATGATGCAGTCATGGGCGGATTATCTGGACGGTTTGAAGAATGGGGCGCAGGTGATCGCGTTCAAAAAGGCAGGATGACGGTATAACCAAATTTAACCGGATAGCCCGACGGGGCGACAAGTAGGAGTCATTACCCTATTTCTGGTTAATCTTTATCTTAATGATTGCACTTGAATGGAGTGTTTATATGAGTTTCAAATGTAGATATGGGTATATGGGGTACGAGAACCTTGATTCTTTTGAGATGGGTGTAGTTAGGTCATATTTCGAGGGTAGAAAAGTAGAATTTAAGGAATGCACAGATAGATTATTCCAAAGTGACATCCCGTTATCAACGGATATGCGTCGATTTCTTGCTGATATTCTTACTGAACGTGTTAAGCCTAGAAAAATGGGAAGGCCATCTACTATTCGGCGTGATAGATGTATTTATACCCAAATTGAAAATCTGTTAGCGACTGGAATAAGCCTAACACCAGGCAAGGACGGAAACAGTGCGGTAGCAGAAGTAGCAATGGAAGAAAATTTACCTGAGGACGTAGTGTTAAAGGCTTATCAAAAAATTAAAAACAATGGGCGTGGTAATGACCCACTGCATAAAGCATCAATGACTTTTTATAACAACAAAGGCAATAAAGTACGCGAATCTGTAGTAGACCTAGTAATGTAAAAATTATGGAAAAAAGTCGAAAAGTTATTTCCATGACTATAAAAAAAATCTGACTACAATACAGAACCTTATTAGTTAATTAATCAATAAGGCTCTACACATGACGGCAAAAACCGCAAGCATTCAACGCAAACCACGCAACAAAATTACATATACCCTCCCCACTTCCCAGTACAAAGAAAAATACTCACGCTTTTGTACGCATTTGCGCCGTAACTGGATTAATGTCATTTTTCATGAAAAAGTCGCCGAAATTTTAGAAAACCATTGCGAACATCAGGATGCAGAAGAATATATAACTGATGAAATATCGCCTGTCGGCTCTGAAAAGCAAGTCAATATTAAGCTAAAAACCAAAGACCTATTGGGCTTTGTCAAATCATCAACAGGTGCGGGTTCGGAATGGGCTTTGCAATGGACGCTAGTAAGCTCGATAGCGCTGTTTGAAGCATTTGTTAATGATATTGCCGAATTAGTTTACTTAAGCGACCCGAAAAGGTTCCTTCTGCCAGAATCGACAGAGCCACCGTCAATAAAATTGGAATTGCTATTAGAAAGCGACAGCAAACAAGAAGCTATTGAAAAATATATTGAACAAAAATTAATTGCTATTTTTTATGGCGACCCAAGCCATGTTTTTGTCAAATATGGTAAAAAAGGCGATGTGAAAGACGGGGCTTTAAAGCTAGAAACGGGTAATTACCTAAATAACAAATGCCATGACGAATTGAAGCTATATGTAGAAATGACCAAAAGAAGGAATGTTATTGTTCACAACGCGGGCATCATAAACAGCAGGTACATCAACGAAGTTCCTGTGAATTATCCAAATAAACTACAATTAGATCATAAAGTTAAAGTAGATAGGGGCTATCTGTTTCAGAATATAAAATCGTTATATTTATTAGCGAGGTTTTATACCATAAAAGCAACGCATACCGCTTATAAAACAGGGGAGAAAAACAAGGATGATGAATTGCTGATGAAACTCGAAAAAGAATTCAGATAATCAAAAAAAAGCAACTGTCTTTAGTGCGAACAGTTGCTTACATATACCTACCCTTCTCCCTAACTAACGGAAGGGAGCGCTCGCCGGAGCTACCTGTCATAATGAGAATAATTTTATGGGACAGGCGTAGGAGTCGATCATTGAATTAGATGGCATTCTACTCTCTTATATTTTTGATTTCAATTTATAATTAAAGCCCCGGCTGCCAAAGGCAACCGGGGCTTTTTCAGTTTCAGTGCCGTTCAGTTTAAAGACATCGCCTTGGCAACGTCCCTAAACCTCTACAAGCCCTAAAGGTAGCCAGGCTTACATCATGCCGCCCATGCCACCCATACCGCCCATGCCGCCCATATCTGGCATACCTGCGCCTTTTTCATCGCTAGGTGCATCAGCAATCATGACTTCGGTGGTCAGCATCAGGCCAGCGATGGACGCGGCGTTTTGCAAGGCGGTACGGGTCACTTTCGCAGGGTCTAAGATACCCATTTCGATCATGTCGCCGTATACGCCAGTGGCGGCGTTGTAGCCGAAGCTGCCCGTGCCTTTTTTGACTTCGTTGAACACCACGGATGGCTCGTCACCGGCATTGGCGACGATTTGGCGCAGTGGCTCTTCCATTGCACGGCGCAGGATGTTGATACCGACAGTTTGGTCGTGGTTTGCACCTTCCAAACCATCCAGCGCCGACAAAGCGCGGACCAGGGCAGTACCACCGCCAGCGACCACGCCTTCTTCAACCGCAGCGCGGGTTGAATGCAGCGCGTCTTCAACGCGGGCTTTCTTTTCTTTCATTTCGATTTCAGTGGCGGCGCCCACTTTAATCACGGCAACACCGCCGGCCAATTTAGCCAGGCGCTCTTGCAGTTTTTCTTTATCGTAGTCAGAGGTGGCATCTTCAGCTTGGGCGCGGATTTGCGCAACGCGAGCCTTGATTTGCTCTTCTGAACCAGCACCATCAATGATAGTGGTGTTTTCTTTGCTGATTTGAACTTTTTTCGCGGTACCCAGTTGATCCAGTTCAGCTTTTTCCAAGCTCAAACCAACTTCTTCAGAAATGACCGTACCGCCAGTCAATACGGCGATGTCTTCCAGCATGGCTTTACGGCGGTCGCCGAAGCCAGGCGCTTTAACCGCACAGACTTTCAGGATGCCGCGCATGGTGTTGACCACCAAAGTCGCCAGGGCTTCGCCTTCAACATCTTCAGCGACAATCAATAAAGGACGGCCTGATTTGGCAACGCCTTCCAATACTGGCAACATTTCGCGGATGTTGGAGATTTTTTTGTCGTAAATCAAGATCATCGGGTCGTCTAATTCGACGCTCATGTTTTCTTGTTTGTTGATGAAGTAAGGTGACAAATAGCCACGGTCAAACTGCATACCTTCAACAACATCCAATGAATTGTCCAGACCTGAACCTTCTTCAACGGTGATTACGCCTTCTTTACCGACTTTTTCCATCGCTTCGGCGATAATGTCACCGACAGACGCGTCAGAGTTGGCGGAGATGGTGCCAACTTGGGCAATGGCTTTGTTGTCGGTACAAGGGGTAGAAGACGCTTGGACGGCTGCGACGACTTTGGTCACGGCCAAATCAATACCACGTTTCAAGTCCATTGGGTTCATGCCGGCGGCAACGGCTTTCAGGCCTTCGTTGACGATAGATTGTGCCAATACGGTTGCGGTGGTGGTACCATCGCCAGCGACATCAGAAGTCTTGGAAGACACTTCCTTAACCATTTGTGCGCCCATGTTTTCGAATTTGTCTTTCAATTCGATTTCTTTCGCAACGGATACACCGTCTTTAGTGATGGTGGGTGCGCCAAAGCTTTTGTCTAAAATCGCGTTGCGGCCTTTAGGGCCTAAGGTGACTTTAACTGCGTTTGCTAAAATGTTTACGCCACGCGCCATACGGACACGAGCGTCATCGCCAAATAATACGTCTTTTGCTGCCATTGTTTTTATCCTAAATTCGTTTGTGTGTGATTGGTTTCTAAAAGGGGTCGGATCAATTAACCCAAGATGCCCATAATGTCTTCTTCACGCATTACGATGACTTCTTCACCGTCAACCTTAACTTCGTTACCCGCATATTTGCCGAACAACACTTTATCGCCGACTTTGACTTCCAAAGCGCGGATAGTGCCGTTGTCCAGCGGTTTGCCAGCACCTACGGCCAAGATTACGCCTTGGCTAGGTTTTTCGGCGGCAGAACCAGGCAACACGATGCCGCTAGCGGTTTTGGTTTCTTCTTCAACACGTTTGACAATGACTCTGTCGTGTAACGGACGTATATTCATCTATATCTCCTAACATTAAAATTAAAGGTTAAACTTTAGTTATTAGCACTCGCTAGTAATGAGTGCTAATGATAATGAGCTTTTGCAGTGTGTCAAGTTCTTTGGCATCATTTCTGTAATTCTACATAAATAATATGACTTATGAATGACAACCAACTATTGCGCTATAGCCGTCAAATCATGCTGCCGATTTGTGATATTGAGGGACAACAACAACTGCTCGCCGCCAGGGTGTTAATTGTCGGCGCTGGAGGTTTAGGCTCTCCTGCCTCTATTTACCTTGCAGCTGGCGGTGTCGGCAATATCACTATTTATGACGATGACGAGGTAGATTTATCCAATTTACAAAGACAGATTGCTCATCACACAGCTGATATAGGGATGGATAAAGTAATTTCAACCCGTCAAACGCTTAATAAGCTGAATCCTGATATCAATGTGAGGGCGGTTAAACAGCGCTTGGCAGGGGAACATCTTGATGTAGAGGTGATTAAAGCCGATGTGGTGCTGGATTGCAGCGATAATTTTTCCACCCGTTTTGCAATAAATAAGGCTTGTGTCAAGCATCAAACAGCGCTGGTTTCCGGAGCGGCGATTCGTTTTGAAGGGCAGGTATCGGTATTTACTCCCGGTAAAAACAGCAGTCCTTGCTATAACTGCTTATATAACACTGACGGTGAAGAACAACAAAATTGTGCAACCAATGGCGTTATCGCGCCAATCACAGGGATTGTCGGCAGCATTCAGGCGCTGGAAGCTATGAAATTGATTATGGCAATTGGTGAAACTTTAACCGGACGGTTACTGCTAATAGATGGCTTGACGATGGAATTTAACAGCATGAAGCTGAGGAAAAATCCAGTGTGTCCAACTTGCGGCGTATAGTATAAATACCGGGTCAGTGCAATGCAATCCGGCTTGTAAAGCGCAGTGCAAACTGAAATTAGGTGATGGCTTTTGGTTAAACATTTTTCTGTTATAGC
>JACXTQ010000299.1 GCA_016919605.1 Methylovulum sp. | reverse complement strand
TAATGAAAAAATTAATCGCTTGTTTGTTTGTCGCGTTGTCTTGGGGAGGTTTCGCCAATGCGACGGGTGTTACCCCTGACCAACCTATTAACACGTTTGTCAATAGAAACATGGCAATACCTAAAACCATAAATTCCACATCGTTTTCTGCTATTAATGAGTTGACGGTAGAAATAACGCCGGCTTGTAGCTCATTTGGCGCTAGCTCGGCCAAGGCTCAATTATGTGCCGAATTTACCAACACCAGCGGGAATAATCTTGGTCAATCAAGATTGCTGATTAACGGCATTAAGAAAACGTCATCTGTATTTATGTCTGCGGATTCCTTTTCAGATAAGGGTACTCAGTGTTATACCTGGGTAATCAACGGCACACTTCTAAATTGCGGGGTGGCTAATGTCATAACCACGGAAGTCAATGGTACTTTCACGTTCCAAAAAGCCATATTGACTATTGATTATAAGAATTAGTTTTTAGTGGTGTCGGGCAGAACCGTTTGCCCGACATTATTTTTTTGATAGTAACTATAAAAACCTATAGTGTAATGGCTCTGATACCGCGTGTACCGACAGGGCGGTGTGGGGGCGAGTAACCCGTAAATTTGGGCGTTTGTAATCTATTGCCTACAATCTAAAAAACCGCAATCCCCTGTTCGGCTAAAAGCTGGGCGGTTTCAAATAACGGCAGACCGACTACGCCGGAAAAGCTGCCATTGAGGGCGGCGACAAATACGCCGCCTTTGCCTTGGATGGCATAGGCCCCGGCTTTATCCTGAGGTTCGCCGCTTTGCCAATAGGCCAGCATTTCCGCCTCGGCCAAGTGCCGGAAGGTCACTTGGGTGACGCTCACGGCTTGACTGTGCGCACGTCCGCGTAAGGAAACGGCGGTATAGACGTGATGGGTGGCATCCGACAATAAGCGCAACATCGTTAGCGCATCGTGCTGGTCTTTGGGTTTGCCCATAATCATCTTGCCTAAGACTACGGTCGTGTCCGCCGCCAATACGGGCAGTTCGCTGCCGAATCGGGCGAGGCCAGCGGCTGATTTTTCCGCCGCCATGCGTTGGACGTAGGCCAATGGCGGTTCGTCAGGCTCAGGGGTTTCGTCAATATCGACCGGACAGACGCGGTAACGGACGTGGATTTGGTCGAGCAGTTCCCGGCGGCGCGGTGAAGCCGAGGCTAAGATAAGCGAGGGGGGCATTAGCGATGGTAAGGGTGGTTGTTTAATAAAGTCCAAGCGCGGTAAATCTGTTCGGCCACGATGATGCGCACCAAAGGATGTGGGAAGGTCAGTTTGGACAGGCTCCACGATTCGTGGGCGCGTTGCCGCGCCGCTTCGGCCAAGCCTTCGGGGCCGCCGACCAGTAGGGCGACCGATTGGCCGCTGGCTAACCAGCGGCGCAGGGCTTCGGCCAGTTCCGGTGTCGTCCACGGTTTGCCAGGAATATCCAGCGTGACGACCTGCGCACCCGTTGGGATGGCGGCGATCATGCGCTCGCCTTCATCACGGACTATCCGCGCCACATCGCTGTTTTTAACCCGCTTGCCGGGGGCGATTTCTTTAAGCACCAGCTCGCATTCACGCGGCATCCGCTTGGCATATTCATCGTAACCGGCCAGCACCCAGCCGGGCATACGGTTTCCTACTGAGATCAGGTTTATTTGCATTGGGCAAGGATACAGGCAAGCGGGGCTTGATGCAATCGGGCACTGCTAGGGGGTGGCAAGTTTTCGCCCTAATGAGGGCGGGGTGGGTCGTTTGGTGGGGGGTAGCCGTACTGCCACTAAGTTAAGGAATACTATTTTTATTCAATAACATAGAAAACGCTATTGAGTTAAGGTCGTAGTAAGTTAATCCGTTCGTGGTGAGCTAGTCGAACCATGACCGGATTAACCGTCCACCCTTCGACCAGCTCAGGGCGAACGGCTAATCCTATTCTGTTGAAATTATAGGCACAAATCCTTAACTTAATGGCAGTGCGGCGGTTAGCCGACACCTCTTGCCAAGCTTGCCGTCGCTACACGGGGGCGTTTCTTAATTTCATGGTACAGTTTTTCAACGACCCGTTTTACTTGATGTTTTTCGCGGGCATCAACTCGCATGATGGCACAGGGGAAGCCGTGCTTGCGGATGTAGCCGTGGTATTCAATCAGGTTGGTGTCGGTGGCGTTATCGTCATAATGGGTGATGGCGATAATGGCCGGATGTTTTTTTAAGTAGTCGCCATGGCGTTGCAGAAAATAATCGACTTCGCTTAGCGGTTGCGCATGGCCGTTATCAATCATGACAATCATGCCGGCTGCGCCTTTGCTGACAATGTCGGCCATAAATTCAAAGCGCCGTTGTCCGGGTGTGCCATAGAGGTGCACTTTGGTTTCGTCAATGTGGACGGAGCCATAATCTAGGGCGACGGTGGTGGTGGCTTTACGGTGCAGGGCATCTTGTTCGGTGGCTTTGGCCTCGGAGGCGATCACCGGTACTTCGCTGATGGCCGAAATGGCGGTGCTTTTTCCAGAGCCGACATTGCCGACAATGATAATTTTTAGTGCGTCATTGCTCGATGAAGGGTGTTCATTGTTGACGTTATTCATTGTAAGTCCCATAAATTGATGGTTATTTTGATGATGTCGGGAAATAACCGTATAAAACATGAGGATATTAGATATTCATACACCTGTGTATGTCAAGAAAAAAACTAGGGGGGTAATGGGGTGTTTTTTCTTGTGTTTTTAATGTGCTGTTAAGTCGATAGTGCCAATTGAAAAGATATAGCAATATTTTTGCCAAATAATACAAGATGAGTGGTGTTTTTTGTTTTTTTGCTAATGGATTGTTTTAGTTGATTAATGGTTGCTATTGGCTGGGGTTGCTGTGAGTCGCTTGCCTTTGGCAAGGGTCGCTTTACCGACATTGGCCAATGGGTTTAGCGGGTTTCTGGCATTTTTGGGGGCATACTTAAGCGGATAGGCTTAAGGGGCGACTGGGCGGCAAAATAAGACTGGTTTGTTAGTTCATGCAGCAGCGTTTAAATTTTTTGCCACTACCGCAGGGGCATAGGCCGTTTTTGCTGTGGATGGTTTGGGTGTTGGCTAATTTGACATCGCCATCGACATAAAACCAGCGGTCGCCAATTTTGCTAAAACGGCTGGTTTCGCTGAGTACGCCGTCTTCGCCGTGTTGCTTAAAGTGGGCGTTAAAGCTGACGATGCCTTTGTTGTCGTTTGCCCCGCCTTTTTTGGTGCTGACAATCTCTAGCCGTAACCATTGGGTGGTGTCGTTTGTAAAATCCAAGTGGGCGGGGCGGGTGGAATTGTGCCAAGTCGCCAAGAGATAAGCGCTTTTTTGTAGGGCAAAGGCTGTAAAACGCGAGCGCATCAGGGCTTCTGCGGTGGCGGGGAGGTTGTCGCCGTTATGGAAGCGGGCGCAGCATTGGGTATAGCTAAGATTGGAGCCACAGGGGCAGGGTATGGGTAAGGTCATGGGGCGGTGTGAGTCTGTTGGTTAGCGAGTGCGGCGGGTTGCCAGTGGTTGATAGCCCAAGCCAGTAGCTCTGCCGCGCTGGCTTGGCGCAGTGGCGCGGGCGGCTGTTGTTTTAACAACTCCAATAACGTAAAGAGTACGGCTGAGGGGTTGCGGGTGTCTACGGCGGTCGCTAGGGTTTGTTTGCTGAGTTTGTAGCCCTGAGGGTCGATCAGTACCGGAACGTGCAAGTAGCGGGGCGTAGGGTAGCCTAATAGCTGTTGTAGGTAGATTTGCTTGGGGGTTGAGGTGAGCAAGTCACAGCCGCGCACGATTTCGTTGACCTGTTGCAGGTGGTCGTCAATGACTACGGCAAATTGGTAGGCGATGATGTGGTCTTTGCGTTTGACGATAAAATCACTTAACTTGGCCGTTAGTTGTTCTTTTATAGCTCCTTGTAAACTATCGATAAATTCAATATTTTGGGTGTGTGTTTTGACGCGCAGGGCATGGGGGTGGTCTCTGGAAAGAAATCGTGTGCGACACCTTCCCGAATAGGTTTCGCCGGTCAATATTTTTCGGCTACAGTCGCAGCGGTAAAGCCAGTGCTGTTGGTCGAGCTGGTCTAGGATGGCCTGATAGGCGGCCCTGTGTTGGCTTTGGTAAGCGATAGGCCCATCCCAATGCAGCCCTAGGTTTTCTAAGGCGCTAAGAATTGCGGTAGTGGCGCCGGGGCGGTTGCGCGGGGTGTCCAGATCGTCTATGCGCAACAGCCAGCGGCCTTGTTGGCAACGGGCTTGTAAGAAACTGGCAAGGGCGGTGTAGAGGGAGCCTAGATGCAAGGGGCCGGTTGGCGAAGGTGCGAACCGACCAATGATGGTTTTTTTATCGGGTAAAGCCAAGGTTGACACAAACAATGCCGAATAAGATCAAGGGGGGGATACGTTGCGCTGTGGGCTTTGGCTATTGCTCACACGCTTGCTTTAGTAATTCAAGCCAACGGCGCATGGCGGTTGCCAGGCTTTTGTTGAAGGCTGTTTTAAACATGGTCGCTAACCAGCCTTCCATGCTTTCGGCAACCGATACTTGCGTTTGCCCGTTTGTTTCCGTCAGGCTCCAGTTGTGGATGCCATAAAGGCCCATCGTTTTGCCTGTCCAGCCAAAGTGGCTATAGGGTTCAACGCTATGGAGGGTGGAGTGGATGGTCACGCCACCCGTTTTCCAAACAAAGGAGATGCCAGCTTGTAGTGGCCCGTTGAGCGTGGCTTGTTTGATGTCGCTTTGCCAATTTGCCCATTGACCGATGTCGGTCAGTGTCGCCCAGACGTGTTCTGGGGTGGCATTGATAAGAATGCTGTCACTGCACGTTACAGGCCCGTTGTCGTTGATGTTTTGCATCGTGATTGGTCTCTTTAAGTGCAATGGGCAAAAGGCTGGGGTGGTCTTAAGGTTTAGCCCATTTGTTTTTCGCGGATTTCATCCAGGGTTTTGCAGTCAATGCACAAGGTTGCAGTCGGTCTGGCTTCTAGGCGGCGGATGCCGATTTCGATACCGCAAGACTCGCAATAACCATAATCACCCGATTCGATTTCTTTGAGGGCATCATCAATTTTCTTGCTTAAACGGCGTTCACGGTCACGAGTCCTTAATTCTAAACTGAATTCGGATTCTTGTGTGGCACGGTCGTTAGGGTCAGGAAAATTGGCTGCATCGTCCTGCATGTGGTTAACAGTACGATCTACGCCCTGCATCAATTCAGCTTTCCAGTTTTTTAAGATATTCTCAAAATGTTTTAATTGAGCTTCATTCATGTACTCTTCGCCTTCTGCTGGTACATAAGGCGTAAAGGTAAAAGGTGACGCAACCACGTTAGAACCAGTAGCCATCCAATAACTCCTACAAAATTAAATAAAACCGCGCATTTTTAGCAGAATAGCAGGCTGTTAGCAAGAATTATTGGTATCATCGGCACTTTTTCACCTATCTCCAAGCCATGAGTAAAAAAATCGCAGATCGGATGCAAACCATTTCGCCATTTTATGTGATGGCTCTGCTACAACGTGCGAAACAGTTGGAAGCTCAAGGCCGGGATGTCATCCACATGGAAATCGGCGAACCGGACTTTCCAACGCCGCCGACTATTGTGTCTGCTGGCATTGAGTTGTTGCAAACAGGTGAGGTGAAGTATACGTCGGCGGTGGGTCTGCCGCAGTTGCGGCAAGCTATCGCCAATTTTTACCGGCAGCAATACGGTGTGACAGTCGCACCGGAGCGTATTTTTATCACGCCTGGGGCTTCGGGGGCATTTTTATTGGCCTTAGGCATCAGTTTGAACCCAGGTGATGAGCTACTGATGGCTGATCCGTGTTATCCCTGTAACAGTAATTTTGCCACTTTGTTTGGTGCTATCCCCCATGCCTTGCCTGTTGGTGCTGAGAGTCTGTATCAATTGAGCCCCGCCCAAATCCAACAACACTGGCATTCGCGCAGTAAAGGCGTGTTGGTTGCTTCACCTTCTAATCCTACGGGGACGTTGATTACGCCAGCGGCGTTGCAAGCGGTCATCGCTACGGTCAACGCTTTGGGCGGATGTTTTTATTCGGATGAAATTTATCACGGCCTAGTGTATGGCCAAACTGCCGCCACGGCTCTGCAATATAGCGATGATGTGTTTGTCATCAACAGTTTTTCCAAGTATTTTGGTATGACCGGCTGGCGTATCGGTTGGCTGGTGGTGCCTGAGGAATTTGTTGCAGTGGCGGAAAAGTTGGCACAAAATATCTTTATCGCCACTTCCACCCATTCGCAATATGCCGCATTGGCCGCCTTTGCTGAGGATACCTGCACGGAATTGGAACGCCGCCGCACCGAGTTGGCGGCTCGCCGTGATTTTCTGTATACGGGGTTATTGGACTTGGGCTTTGAAATCCCTGCCAAACCAGAAGGCGCGTTTTACATTTACGCCGACGCTTCGCGTTTTACTGATGACAGTTTTCAGTTCGCTCTGGATTTTCTTGAACAGGAAGCTGTCGCTATTACCCCTGGAAGGGATTTTGGTAGCCATAACGCCCACCGCCACTTACGGTTTGCCTATACCACAACTATAGATAATATGACGGTTGCCTTGCAACGTCTGCAACGCTTTATTAACAAAGGATAATGCCATGACCATCAAAAATCTGACCGCAATCGAATTAAAGGCCAAGCTGGAGCAGGGCGAGTCGCTGTTCTTACTGGATGTTAGGGAAGATTTTGAATATAAAGTTGCCAAAATCGAAGGTAGCGTGAGAATTTCCCTCGCCCAATTGCCACAACGCTATACCGAACTGGATGCCCAGCAGCCCATTGTGGTCATTTGTCATCATGGGATGCGCAGCCTTCGCGCCGCCCATTTTTTGGTGGATTCAGGCTTTGCCGACATCACCAATTTGCTTGGTGGCATCGATGCGTGGTCGTTGTATTGCGACAGTTCCGTACCCCGTTATTCATAAAGTACTAACATAAGGAACCACGCCATGCCAGACCCACATTTGTATCACGTCAAACCGGAGATTGCGGCACGGGCGCATATCACCGCTGAAACCTACCAGGCACTTTACCAACAGTCGATAGACCAGCCCGAAGCGTTTTGGGATGCACAGGCGGAACAGTTTTTGACATGGCAAAAACGCTGGGATAAGGTCATGGATTATGATTATCCGACGGCCTATATCCGCTGGTTTGAAGGGGGCAAATTGAATGTCAGCGTCAATTGTCTGGATAGGCATTTGGCGGCGCGTGGCGACCAAGTGGCAATTATTTGGGAGGGCGACAATCCTCAGCAGGACAAAAAAATCACTTATCAGCAGTTGCACAAGGAAGTGTGTAAATTTGCCAATGTCTTGAAAGCCCAAGGGGTGGGCAAAGGCGACCATGTTTGTGTGTATTTGCCGATGATTGTTGAGGCGGCGGTAGTCATGCTAGCTTGTACGCGTATCGGGGCGGTGCATTCGGTGGTGTTTGGCGGTTTTTCCGCCGAGGCCTTGAAAGATCGTATCCAAGATGGGCAATGCCGTTATCTGGTGTGCGCCGATGAGGGCTATCGCGGTGGCAAAGTTATCCCGATTAAGGCGACGGTGGATAAGGCGGCGGCTAATTGCCCTAGTCTGGCGAAAATTATGGTTATCCAAAATACCGGGCAAGCAGTTGCCTGGCAGGAAGGCCGTGATGTGTGGTATCACGAAGCGATGGCACAGGCCGCCGAGGACTGTGAGCCGGAGTGGATGGATGCCGAAGATCCGCTGTTTATCCTGTACACCTCCGGTTCGACAGGCAAGCCTAAGGGGGTGCAGCACAGCGCCGGCGGCTATTTGTTATATGCGGCAATGACGCATAAGTACGTTTTCGATTACCACGATGGCGATGTGTATTGGTGTACCGCCGATGTCGGTTGGATTACCGGACATTCTTACGTGCTTTACGGCCCCTTATGCAATGGTGCGACCACCTTGATGTTTGAGGGGGTGCCGACCTACCCTGAAGCTGACCGTTTCTGGCGAATCATCGACAAGCATCAGGTCAATATTTTCTACACCGCTCCTACGGCGATCCGCGCCCTGATGGCGCAGGGCGATAATTTTGTCACCCGTACTGACCGCAGTAGCTTGAGGATTTTGGGCAGTGTTGGCGAGCCGATTAACTCGGAAGCGTGGGAATGGTATTACCATGTCGTCGGAGAGAAGCATTGCCCGATAGTCGATACTTGGTGGCAAACCGAAACCGGTGGCATTCTCATAACCCCTTTGCCGGGAGCTACCCCATTAAAGCCTGGCTCTGCGACATTGCCGTTTTTTGGCGTGCAACCGGCTATTATTGATGTTAACGGGCAGGTGTTGGAGGGTGTCGCCGAAGGGGTGCTGGTCTTAAGCTGCCCTTGGCCTGGGCAAGCACGTACCGTTTACGGCGACCATCAACGCTTTATCGACACTTACTTTAAGGCCTACCCGGGCTATTATTTTACCGGTGATGGGGCACGCCGTGATGCCGATGGCTACTATTGGATAACTGGACGGGTTGACGACGTGTTGAATGTCTCCGGCCATCGGCTGGGTACGGCAGAAATTGAAAGCGCGTTAAACCTGCATGAGTTTGTCGCCGAATCTGCCGTGGTCGGGTTTCCGCATGACATTAAAGGTCAAGGCATTTATGCCTTTGTTACCTTGCAAGTCGGTGCAACGCCCTCAGAGCAGATCAAAAAGGAATTAATCGCGCTAGTCAGAAGCGAAATTGGCGCAATCGCTAGCCCCGAAGTCATTCAATGGTCTCCTGCTTTACCCAAAACCCGCTCCGGCAAAATCATGCGCCGCATTTTGCGTAAAATTGCCAGCGATGAATTGGATAATCTGGGGGATATATCGACACTGGCAGATCCTTCGGTGGTGGAGGATATTATTGCCAATCGGGTTTATAAGAAGTAGCGCGGGTTTTCGCCCTTTATCCCCCCGCCCCTATAAATCAGGGGCGAAGGTAAACAAGATGTTTTTACCAGTGCGCAGGTATCAGTTTGCTATCGTACCCTAATATAATGAAGGATTTTAACACGATGGGTTTTTGGTTGGATAATGCGTAAAAGACGCTTAGCAGTTCTGCGGGGAGGGGGTGTTTGTTGCAAGCTTCCTTAGTCGAAAAAGAACTGTAATGACGTTTGGTTGATGACCATCACATCATTATTGTTCAATTTCAGGTAGTGATTGCCTAAGGGTGTGCTATTGAGGGTCAATGTGCCTAGGTTTTCCAATGCAGAAATGTAATAGCCATCCTTACGTTTGGAAATGACCACTACCCCGTTGCCGGCATTGCCTAGGCGGGTCATGGCTTTCTTTAAAGGCAGTACCTTGCCAATATTGGTTCCGTTCATGACTTGGAGGCTGGCGGGTGGCACGTGGTCGTCTTCCGAGTCAAACCCGGCATCAGGGGGTTTGGAATAGTCAACGTAGTTGCCATCGTTTTGTGAGCCAAGATTGGGTTGGCCCACCGATTCGGTTATGCTGTAAACAATGTCATGCTTGCCTATAGTGATGGTGTCGTTATGATTCAGTTCACATTCTTTGGTCTTTTGTCCATTGACAATCAACGGAAAATTGTCATTTAGCTGTTTGATAGTGCTGACGTTGTCTCGGTTGATAATAGCGGCATGGGCGGGGGCGACGGCCAAGCTGTCGATGGTCAGGTCATTGGTCTCATCGCGACCGATATGGACTACGCCTTTTTCGAACAAAAACGAGTCGATTGCCTTATATTTAAAGAAAACAGTAAGCTTTGCCATTGGTGCGGTACATTTAGCCTTAATTGACTTTAATTATAGACGGTATTTTTTCATATATTCAAGAAAATGCACTATTTCTAAGGGCAAAACCGCTATTGCTATTTTCTGGGCAAAAATTTCACCAATTTTACCGTATTTTTATTGCGCTTTATCACCTCCAATTGATAGCCATGCAGATCAATACTGGTGCCGGGTTCAGGAATAGTTTCCATCACCTCAATAATCAGGCCGTTTAAAGTTTTCGGGCCTTCGGTCGGTAACGCCCATTGAGTGACGCGGTTCAGTTCCCTGATGGTGATGCCCGCATCGACCAGATAGCTGCCATCGTTTTGCAATTGTGCGGCGGCGACTTCATCGGTAATCAATTCGCCGACAATTTCCTGCAATAAATCGTCCAGCGTTACCAAGCCCTGCACATCGCCATATTCGTCAACCACTAAACCCACACGGATTTTTTCCTTTTTAAAACTCAGCATCTGTGTATGCACGGGTGTGTTTTCAGGGATGAATACCGGTTGGCTGAGCAGATTAATAATTGTTTGCTTGTCAAAGTGAGCCTGATTGACCTCGATCAATACTTTCCTTAAATGCAGGAAGCCAATCACCCTATCTATGCTTTTTTTGTAAACCGCCAACTGGGTATGCGGACTGTATTTTATCTGTTCAATAATTTCCTCCAGCGGGTCTTCCAGATCAATGCCGACAATTTCATTGCGCGGAGTCATAATATCTTCAACCGTTGCCGATTCCAGATCCAAAATGCCTAATAACATTTTCTGGTAGCGTTGTGGCATTAAGCTTTCCGCTTCGGTAATGATGCTTTTCAGTTCGTCACGATTGAGCGAATCCGGCGTGTTTTTGCTGACATCGACACCGACCAGCCTTAATAGCAGATTGACAAACAGGTTAACAAACCAGACTACTGGATAAAATAGCTTCAATAAAGGCTCATAAATCCATGCGGACGGGAAAGCCAGCAGTTCAGGTTTGATTGCCGCCAAGGTTTTCGGTGACACTTCGGAGAAAATCAGCATGATAATGGTTAAAATCCCGGCACCTATGGCGATGCTGGATTCATCGTCAGGAAACAGGCGAAGTGCTAAGACGGTGGTGATGGAGGCGGCAAAGGTGTTGACGAAATTGTTGCAGAGCAAAATCAGGCCAATCAGGCGGTCTGGGCGTTTGAGCAATTGGTGGGTTTTGATTGCACCCGGATGCTTGAGCTTGACTAAATGTCTTAAGCGGTAACGGTTAAGAGTCATTAATGACGTTTCCGACCCCGAAAAGAAGGCGGACAAGATCAGCATGAGAATAAGTATGCCTAACAGCATACTAATGGGCATTTCGTTCAAAGAAGATACTCTTGGCTTATTAAAACTGTTTAAGTTTCTACTATGCAGATTTTTTGTCAAGCGCCAATATTTACCAGTTCCCCTGTTATTTGGTTTTTTTGTAGTGCTTATCTATCAATGGTATAGATAAAGCTTTGTCGATGATGGAAAAAACTTTATAATGGGCGGTTCTACGGAGCATAACGCTCCTCCTTGCTTTACCCTTTGTTTGTAAGGGAAAGCTTTACCCGAAAGGAAAACTAATGCGACACTATGAAATTATCTTTTTAGTCCACCCCGACCAAAGCGCGCAAGTTCCCGCTATGGTTGAACGCTATAAATCCACTATCGAAACAGCCAATGGCAAAATTCACCGATTGGAAGATTGGGGCCGCCGCCACTTGGCGTATCCTATCAAGAAAATCCATAAAGCCCATTACGTGCTGATGAATGTTGAGTGTGATCAACCCACGTTGGACGAGCTGGAAAGCGGCTTCCGTTTTAACGATGCGATTTTGCGCAGTATGACCTTGTTGCAAAAACATGCCGTCACAACACCGTCACCGATTGCCATTGCCACTGCTGAAGGCAACAAACAAGCCGAATTTAAAGCTAAAGAAGCGGCTGCCAAAGAAGCTCTGGCCGCTACTGATGATGCAGATATGGATGACATTGATGAAGAATTCGATGCCAACGAAAGCATTACCGAATAAACATTAACCATTTATATTTGAGAGATTCATTATGGCTCGTAACATCAGACGCAAAAAATTCTGCCGCTTCTCCGAAGAAGGCGCCCAGATCGATTATAAAGACCTGGATTTACTAAGCGATTATATTACTGAAACTGGCAAGATTGTTCCTAGCCGGATCACTGGCACCACTGCAAAATATCAACGGGAATTGTGTGTAGCCATTAAACGCGCACGTTTTATCGCGTTATTGCCGTTTTGCGACGCGCATAAATAAACACACGGGGCGGGTATGGATTTTTTAGCGGCCTACATTATGAGAGGAAGGTTACAAGCTATGTCAGTGGCTTCTTCCTTGGCGTTGTTATCGTTAATGTTCCCGCCCGTAAGCATTGTAAGTTCCGCTTCGATAGGCTTGGTCACATTGCGCTTGGGTGCGCCTGAAGGCCTGTATATATTGGGGTGTTCCAGCCTTGCCGCAGGTTTGCTAGGTTGGTTGTTGGTAGGTGACTTTCAATTTGCACTGGTTTATGTCTTGGCATTATGGGTTCCCGTCTGGTTGATCTCGATTGTCTTACGCGAAAGCCGTCATTTGTCATTAGCGGTGCAAATTGCCGTAGGCTTGGGTGTCTTGGCATTGATTGCTTGTTATTGGATCAATCCTGACATCGCCGAACTGTGGAAAAAACTCTTTGCACAGATATTTGTGTCCACCAACTTCCCCCCCGATGCCCCTTTAGAGGACTTAAAACGGTTTGTCAACGCCTTTGCCTATTATATGACGGGGGTAGTGGCGATGGGTTCCGTGTTTAGTTTGCTGGCCGGGCTATTTTTGGGGCGTTGGTTACAATCCCTGCTATACAATCCCGGAGGTTTTCGGGCTGAGTATTTGTCGCTACGGATGCCAGTAAGCTTTGCTTTAGGCACTGTGCTGATTCTTGCTCTAGCCTTGGCAAAGATAGATACGGTCTCGGAAGCGGCATGGAACATTATCATCCTGTTGTCGAGCCTGTATGGCGTGGTTGGCACGGCAGTGCTGCATACTCTGTTTGCAGGCACAAAGCTAGCGCGTTTTAGCGTACCCATGCTTTATATCACTATGTTGCTGATACCCCACAGCATCTTACTGGTCGCAGTCGTTGGCTTGGCCGATGCGTGGCTGGATTTACGAAAATATCAATCTACACACACTACGCCAAAAGCGTAAATAATGGGGTTAACCCCCACATATGAGGATTATAAGATGGAAGTCATTCTTCTTGAAAAAATAGCGAACCTGGGCAATCTGGGCGATAAAGTTAACATTAAAGCCGGTTACGGTAGAAATTACCTGATTCCCCAAGGCAAAGCCGCACCTGCGACCGCCAGCAAAATTGCCGAATTTGAAGTTCGCCGCGCCGAACTTGAAAAAGCCGCCGCCGCCAAATTGGCCGCCGCTCAAGTACGCGCCGATGCGTTAAGCAAACTGGCTATTGTTATTGCCCATAAAGCCGGTGACGAAGGCCGCTTGTTCGGTTCTATCGGTACCCATAATATTGCCGATGCCATTACTGCCGCCGGCATCGAAGTTGGCAAGCATGAAGTGCGCTTGCCACATGGCACTATCCGTCATATTGGCGATTTTAACATCGATGTGACTGTCCATTCCGACATCGTGGTCACATTAGCTATTAAAGTCGTACCCGAAGCGTAATGGGCAGGCAAGGCGAGCGTTTTTTGCGCATGGCCTTGCCCACCTACAGCTAGAGAGGGAATTTAATGCCATAAGGGCGGTCTTGGTCAATGCTTACCTCCCTATTCATTGGACTTGCCGCTTCTTATGCGCATTATTTATACCAGTCTGTTTTACTTGCTACTGCCCCTTATTTTGCTCCGTTTGTGGTGGCGTGGCCTTAAAGCCCCCGAATACCGAAAGCGTTGGCATGAGCGGCTGGCCTTTTACCCGCACCGCTATCCTCATCCCGTTATCTGGTTCCATGCCGTTTCCGTTGGCGAAGCCGAAGCCTTGTTTCCGTTGGTCAAACGCCTGCAACAGCTCCACCCGCAAGAACACCTGCTCATCACGACCACCACCCCGACCGGCTCGGCACGGGTTAAAGCCGTCCTCAAAGACACGGTCAGCCATGTTTACCTACCTTACGATTTGCCGGATGTGCTGCACCGTTTTACGCATTGCTTCCAGCCTAAACTGGCGGTTATCATGGAAACTGAAATCTGGCCGAACCTCTACGCGCATTGCGGCAAGCACAATATCCCCTTATACCTCATCAATGCCCGTTTATCAGAGCGCTCGGCCCGTGCCTACCAGCGTATACCGTCATTGGTGCGTCCGGCTCTTGCCCAGATCAAACAGATTGCCACTCAATCGGCTGAAGACAGCCAACGCTTTATCGCCATCGGCGCCACTAATCCGGTCAGCACTATAGGCAACATTAAGTTTGATGTTGACGTTGGCGTTGGCGTTGGCGTTTCCAGACACCACTTCAGCCAGGGTCAACAACTGAAACACCAGCTCTTTGCCGGACGCTTTATCTGGTTAGCGGCCAGCACCCACAAAGGGGAGGAATCATTAATTTTAGATATATATCAAAAACTTAAAGAAAAAATACCCCGCTTACTGCTACTGATCGCCCCCCGCCATCCAGAGCGTTTTGATGAAGTCCGGCAACTGTGCCAGCAACGTTTTTTAACCAGTGTTTGCCGCACTTCAGGAAACGCCTGCGCGGAAACCACCGATGTCTACCTGCTTGACACCCTAGGCGAATTAAAACTGTTTTATGGCGCGGCGGATGTAGCCTTTGTCGGCGGTAGCCTAGTTCCCATCGGTGGCCATAACATCTTGGAAGCCGCCGCCGTAGGCGTACCCGTCCTCTTTGGCCCCTATATGGCAAACTTTGCCGCCATCGCCCGCAATATCCTAGAACACCAAGCCGCCATCCAATGCCCGACCGACACCGCCCTGATGGCCGCCCTCCTAGACTTGTACAACCGCCCCGACTACAGAGCCGAACTGATCGCCAAAGGCCAAGCTTTTATCCGCAGCAACCAAGGCGCCACCACCCGCATCCTTGAACTACTGGAAGCCGAACTGACACCCAAGGCGGCGGCATAAACGGCGTTGCTTACACCCATTCCCACCCTGGTAAAAGCTTTAATGCCGCTAATACAAACACATTGCCACGCCCACACTTGCCCAAGGCCGCCGCACCCCCTATCATGTACGGCATAACCCCACCGCCCCTTTTTAAACCCATCCTTGCCTCGGAGAAATAGGTCTTGAATACCGTACAAGATATAACCAGCCCCATGACCGCCTCGGAACGCTATGCAACGCTATCGCTGGCGGGCATTTATGCCCTACGGATGCTGGGCTTGTTTATGATTTTACCCGTGCTGTCCTTATTCGCCCAACAACTAGAAGGCGCCACCCCCGCCTTGATCGGCTTGGCAATGGGCATTTATGGCCTCCCGCAAGTCTTACTGCAAATACCCTTCGGCCTCCTGTCCGACCGCTTCGGGCGCAAAAAAGTGATTATTTTCGGCCTAGTGCTGTTTTTAATCGGCAGCGTCATTGCAGGTCTCTCCACCAGCATCTACGGCGTATTACTAGGCCGCGCCTTCCAAGGGGCTGGCGCCATCTCCTCGGCAGTCATGGCCTTAGTCGCCGACTTGACCCAAGAAGTCCACCGCACCAAAGCCATGGCCACCATTGGCATCAGCATCGGCCTGTCATTTGGGGTCGGCATCGTCGCAGGCCCCATCGTTTCCGGTTTTGGTGGAGTCCAAGCCGTCTTTTGGACAACCGCCGCCCTGACCCTACTGGCAATAGCCACCCTAATCTGGCTAGTTCCCAATCCCAGCCGCTTAAAACTGCACCGCGATGCCGAGTTTGTTCCCGCGCAAATGTTCGACGCGCTGAAAAACCCCGATTTGCTACGCCTAGACTACGGGATATTTACCCTCCATTTAATCCTAATGGCGATTTTTGTCGTCGTTCCCACCGACATGCGCAGCGCCGGTCTACCCGTAGGCCGCGAATGGTTGGTCTACCTGCCCGTATTCGTCTTATCAATGGGGCTGTCCGTGCCGTTTATCATCTTGGCGGAAAAAAAGCGCAAAATGAAAGCCGTGTTTATCGGTGCCATTGCCGTTATCCTGCTGGCTGAACTGGGCCTATCGCAAACCGCAGGCAACCTTTACGCCATTATCGCCTGCCTAGGCGTGTTTTTCTGCGGCTTTAACTTACTGGAGGCCACCTTACCCTCACTGGTGTCCAAAACCGCCCCAGCGGACTTAAAAGGCACGGCAATGGGCGCCTATTCCAGTTGCCAATTCATGGGCTTGTTTATGGGCGGTCTGCTCGGCGGCTGGTTTAAAGGCACTTACGGCGAAACCGCCGTCTTTTTGTTCTGCGCCGCCGCCGCCCTTAGCTGGCTACTGGTCGCCCTGCGCATGACCGCCCCACGTTATCTCGCCAATATGCTCATTTCATTGGTTAACCTAAGCGAAAGCCAAGCCAACCAGCTCGGCGATAACATGCTCACCATCAACGGCGTGGCCGAAGTCACCTTAAACTTCCATGACGGCGTGGCCTACCTGAAAGTGGATAGCCAACAATTGGACAAAGCGGAATTACAGGATTTGTTAGCACGTTATGGCGCTTGACAGGGAATGATTAATTAACCTACGCAACAAATGCAGGAATTTTGGCTATGACCACCATTACCGAAGAGATACTCCATGATTTAGCCGCATTGCCTATAGAAATGCAAGAAGAAACCCTCGATTTTATCCAGTTTCTTAAAGCTAAATTGGCAAAAAATAATGCCCTGAAAGTAGAAACCAACGGCTCCGCGCTTGCCGACCTATTGGATAAGGCCGCCAGAAAAAATTTGTTTATGGGGATTGATGATCCGGCGGCATGGCAACGTGAAATTCGCCAAGACCATTAAGTAAGCTATAGGTGCGGACACCCACACCTACAGCATCCTGTTCCCGCTTCGGCGACTGGTTTAAAGGCGCTTAAGTAAGTGTGCATAAATTTCTTAACATTTTTAAGAAGAAGCCGTCATTCCGGCAGGGATTGCCGGAATCCAGAGGCCATGGAGGGCAATCTGTACGAGTGTACATCCCTGTAATCTGGATTCCGGCAATCCCTGCCGGAATGACGATGCTTTTTTAATTTTGCAATGAAAATATAGCGCGTTAGTCCTGCAAAAATTTTGTTAAAAAACTTTTGCACACCTGCTTACAGAGAAATTGTCGTCTTTTTGTTCTGCACCGACTTAAGCTGGCTGCTGGTCGCCCTGCGCATGAGTTCCCCGCGTTATCTCGCCAATATGCTCATTTCATTGGTTAACCTAAGCGAAAGCCAAGCCAACCAGCTCGGCGATAACATGCTCGCCATCAACGGCGTGGCCGAAGTCACCTTAAACTTCCATGACGGCGTGGCCTACCTTAAAGTAGATAGCCAGCAATTGGACAAAGCGGAATTACAGGATTTGTTAGCACGTTATGGCGCTTGATGGGGGGTTACTGTAGAGACGTTGCACTGCAACGTCTAAAAACTATCGGACAGAACACATCTTCCAATACCGCGCAGAGGCATTGCCGATGGACTATAGAACAAGGGGAGCATTACGGCACTGTAGCAACATCGCTTGGTGTATCTGAGCGGACACTTTATAGATGGTTGAACCAACTTAAATGCTATTTGATTGTTACTAGTACGGACTTATACTAAGCTTGTTGGAAGGAACTTATACTAAGCTTGTTGGAAAGAACTTGTACTAAGCTTGTTGGAAAGAACTTATACTAAGCTTGTTGGAAAGAACTTGTACTAAGCTTGTTGGAAGGAACTTGTACTAAGCTTGTTGGAAGGAACTTGTACTACGCTTCAGGAGGAACTTATACTAAGCTTGTTGGAAGGAACTGGTAGTATTGTTTTTAGCATTATGCTAAACTATATTCCAGATAGAGTTGAAAAGGCAATGCAATGAATGCTTTTCTTCTTACAGTGTTTAGTTACATATAAAAGCTGGTCTGCTAGAAAGTAAAAAATCTGTATGATTTATAAGTCACGTAAGAATTAAAGTTTATAAATCTTTTGTCAAAAATTTATAAACTTTAACTCTGCTTTTACTTTATAAGATTTCTATACTGTAAAAGCTGTAGTTAAAAAAAACCGGAGATCCTACCCTCCGGTTTTGGTTTTGGTTTTGGTTTTGAAGATTTTTACATCATAATTGCTTTGATGAGGTAGTCGCATATTAGCTCGCTTGCCATATGAACAACTACTTCATGCAAAAAGTATATTATACTTGTCATAAAGTTACCCTATTGTTTATTAAAATTAACCCCGTGTAAAGCCCAAGGAACGCCCTGTTATCACAGGAGGCGATTTCATTTTGTACTGAAAAAAACCAAAACTTAAGCCATTTTATCATACAATGGCAGTGTTGGTTGTATTTTATAGTATAAAAAAGCCACTATCCAAAAATGTTTGAGTAGTCGCTCTTTGTTAAAAACTAACCATCTGAATTAATAGCCAAATCATACAGCAACGGCTTGCGTTGTCTGTGTTTTTGAATAAGTGTTCTAATAAATTGATTTTAATCAATAAAAAAGTTGAGTGCCAGCAGGTCATATACAACCTATTACCCCCACCATGTTCAACTTTTTACCGCGCCCCGCATGACCGTTTACCGCCTATTTTGCCCCGCGCTTAAGCTTTCCCGCCTATAGCTATATTACACACAATGCTATTAAGCGAACCTTGCTTAATGCCACTAGCCACACCTGCACCCACGATTACCTACATATAAATAATCAGCCAAATGCACTGGCGAAGCCGCGCCGCTCGCAAAAATCTCAGCGAACTAAAACTTATTATATACCTGGCGTGGTATATCTACATAGAGGACTGAAAATATCTCAAATATGTCTCTATGTCTCTATGTGTCGGGTGCTAACCATCCCAGAGGTTTCCTCTGTACTAAGCGTTGTCGGTTTACTTTCCTCACCTGTGCAGCCTGTTTCATAAAAAAATCTTGGCTCTATATGTGTTTTAGGGTCTTTTTTCATTGACAAATATAGCAACCATAAATCTACCCGTCATTCCGGCAGGGATTGCCGGAATCCAGTTCACAGGGATGTGAACGTTAATAATCACTCAAAAATGACGAGAAAACGAACAATTCGGTCACTTTTAACGGTACGGAATTGGACAGATGCCGTCCGTGGCATCTGGATTCCGGCAATCCCTGCCGGAATGACGGGTATTTTGACGGTCGTAGTGCTTATATTCCTTCGCCGTATATTGTTGGCAAAAAGACCCTGAAACACATATAGAGCCAAAATCTTTAGGCGTTTTATGTTGGTTAGAGAATCACAAAAAACGTCTGGCGTAGTCTAAATATAGCTAAATCAATATGAATTGATGATTTTTAGATAAAAATCTTAAAGATTACTAATCCTTGAAAGACTGGATACCATAATCAATTTGTTATGCTTTGGCTATATACTAAAAAGATGTGCGTATGGATAGACGTTGCAGTGCAACGTCTCTACAAAAAGCGTGCTGGAGATCAGACATTACCCGACCTCCAACAGCCCATCCCCTTACTTAGCCTTTTTCCCAGCCGGGGCCGCTGGTACTGCCGCGCTGCTGCCTAACTGAATGTCGGCTTTATTTTTTTCGATGGTTTTCTCGCCTATCCCCGTGACATTGGCCAGTTCTTCAATAGTCTTAAACGGGCCTTTTTCCGTCCGGTATTTCACAATCGCTTCGGCTTTTTTTAGGCCAATGCCTTTTAAGGCATCGGCAATGGTTTGGGCATCGGCGGCATTGATATTGACCGGAGCGGCCAAAACCGATCCCGTAAACGACAGTAAGCCCAGCCAAAACAACAGTGTCAACTTTTTCATAGAGTTCTCTTAAGCGAAATAAATAGGGGGTAGGATTAAGGCCAAACGGCGTGGCCTACTATCCGATAAAAAAGTGTAGTTGTAAACTGTAATAATACAACTTACTTGCTGGTAAGCCGATACACTTTATACTCGGCCCGCGTTGGCTGTTCGGGCGCTGCTGAGTTGTCCTCAAACACCGATTCCACATACGCCAAGGTTATGGCAAATTCTGCCGAATAAAGGGTATTGATTTCTGTGTCTATCCCCATCGCTGCGCTTAAATCAGCAGTGTCCGCCGCGTCTTCGATGGTCAGCAAAAAAACCTGGACAATCTTCGGCATCAGCCGCTGCAAATGCGCCACATACAGGCCACGGATAGTTTCCGGCAACGCCGTCAGCGCCGCCCGATCATAAACCGTGTCGAACAGCCCCACGTCCGCTGGGGTCAAGGCGAAATAATCCCCACATAAAATGCTGAGTTTGCCAGAACGCCATAAGACAAACTTCCCGACCCGCCGCTTGACGGCTTTTAAACCGTTTTCCTGAAAAAAAGCCCGCACCGCCACCGTGCTTAATTCAACCCCAATCACCTCATGGCCTTGTTGAGCCAACCAGATCATATCCAAGCTCTTGCCGCACAGCGGCACAAACACCCGGCTACCGTATGCCAATTCTAAGGTGGGCCAGAACCTGCATAGCTGTGGGTTGACGACAGACTGATGGAACGCCGTGCGCCGCTCCCGCCAGCATTGCAGCCACAGGTGATTATCGGGGCTGCCTTGGACAGGGTAGGGGGTGGCGGCAAAGGCGGATGAGGGCATGTGGTTTTTGCTCAAATAGAGGGTGCAGCAAATTAAAGTTTTAGGGGGGCATAAAACTTTGCGAAGGGAAAGGCGGTAAACGGTGACGCTGTTGAGGCTTGCTGTATTTAAGGTACGCTGTCATCTGCAAGGACTTTGTCCAAGCCGGAAGCTGGGGCGTTTAAGACTTGGCTGACAAGGACGTGGCAATAATGAAAACGTGCCTCATTACTGCATTATGATGGATTACTTTTGAGAATATCACGGTTTTCTAATGCCCGTCATGTAATAACGGGATTTGAGTTGGTTAAAGCACCCAACATGATATGGCAAGGCTGAGGATGGTAAGCCGAAGAATAGTGTAAATGCCGTGTCGGTCGGGCGGCCAAGCACCGGGCCACCTGTCATCGGCTTTCCTGAGAAAAATCAGTTACTCAACGCTGATCGGTTGCCGGAATTTTTCTAAGATATAGTCCACGTAATCCTCGATTTCTTTTGCGATTTCAGTAGGCATTGGCTT
>JACXTQ010000298.1 GCA_016919605.1 Methylovulum sp. | reverse complement strand
GCCCGCTTTTTCTAAGACTCGCTTGATTTGGGTACGTGCGGTAATCGAATCTTCTGCATACAGAATGTGTGGCTTTTTGTCGCTAGCTGGTATTTCGGTCTTGGAGAGTAATAACGGGTTTTTTTTGCCGTAAGCCGTTCTTACTAAGTCGTAAGGGTTTAACATAATACACACTTCGCCATTGCCCAGCACGGTCACGCCACTGATATTGCGCACTCGCTTCAGTACGCCGCCCAGAGGTTTGAGAAGCAGTTCCTGCTCATCAAGGAGCTTGTCAACCAGCACTGCGACTCGCCCGTATTTGACGGCGATAATGATTGCCAACCACTGTTGCCGTTTGGGTTGCGAGACCGGTAACTCCAGCAAATCGCCAAGCTTTGCCACGGAAACCGCTTGATTGTCTTGCAATAAGGTTTGGTAGCCATCAATATTAAACAATTGTTCGGCACTGACACTGCGGATCAGTTCAATGGCTTCCATAGGCATGGCGTAATAGTGTTTTTGCAGTTCGATAATAATAGCCTTAGTGGTCGCTAGGGTAATTGGCAAGGTAATGTGTAAGGTGGTGCCTTGCCCTAAGCTCGAATCAATTTCGATATGGCCTTTTAACTGCTCAATTTTGCTGCGCACTATCGCCATCCCCAAGCCGCGCCCAGAAATGTCGTTAATTTGGTCGGCGGTGGAAAAACCTTGGCTAAAAATCAATTCCTGTACTTGCCGGCTCGTCATTCCCGCCAATTCATCAGTGGAATATAGCTTAAGCTCCAAGGCGCGGCGTTTTATTTTTTCAATATCCAGCCCTGCTCCATCATCTTTGACGGTAATGATAATTGTGGTTGGGGTTTGCTGGGCGCTAAGACGGATGGTGCCGGCTTCGGGCTTGCCTTGTAACCGCCGTTGTTCGGGGGGTTCTATGGCATGATCGATAGCATTGCGTAGCAGATGTATCAATGGGTCTTTGATTTCCTCAATGACCCGCTTATCCGCTACGGTGTCATCACCCTCAATTAGCAAGTTGATGTACTTGTGTTGTTGTTTGGCAATGTCGCGCACCATGCGTGGGAACAGATTAAATGTAGTGGAAAAAGGTAGCAGCCGGATCGAGCGGATGCCAAAGCCGATTTCATTGTTTAGATAATCAAAACGGTTGTTATCTTCATAAAGCTGGCTACGCAAGCCTTGCAGGCGGTTTTCCAGATTCATCAGCGCAGGGCTGTTAGGTGGTCGGCTTTGTTGTTTCCATTCGTCCCAAAGAAATATAAGCTCGTTAATGTCGCTTAATCGTTGCGCCAAGCGGTTTTTATTGACGGTCAGTTCGCTGACATGAGTCATTAAATTGTCCAACTGCTGGGTAGCGACGCGGATAGTGTCAATTTTGGTGGCCTGAGGCATCGGTGCTTCGGTCGCTTCGGCTAGCGCATCCGCATCTGGCTCGGCTGCCAATTGTATGGCTGTTGGGGTGGGGCTAGATTTGGCGGAGTCATCCATGGCTGCCAAGCCTGCCAAGCCTGCCAAAATGGTGTCCAACGTTTTTCCATAGCCTACCCCAGTGATCGCTGTGCCGGCTAAACCGCGCAAGTCATCAACGCCGTGGTATAGGCGTTCGATGTCGCCGGTAGCCAAAGCATAGTTATTATGCAGGGCGGCTTTTAAGACGCTTTCAAAATGATGGGCGACTTGTTCCATGTCTTTGACATTGAGCATCCGTGCCAGACCTTTTAGGCTATGCGCTTCACGGAACACCGTGTCCATGGAATCAGTCAGTTCCGGCTGTTTTTCCAATTGCAACAAGTGTTGTTCCAGATTATGCAGGCGTTCTTCGCATTCCGCCTTGAACATCAGCCTTAGGTCAGGATCATCAATCATATTTAAAGTCAGATCATGTCTTGCAGTTGTGCGGCGGCACCATTCAAGTTTTGGATCGCCAGTTTGCTTTGCGAAATACCATTGGCCGTTTCCTTTGCGCCGGTGTTGAGCATGTTCATCGCTTCCACCACTTGATTGGTAGCATTGGCTTGTTGTTTGGCGGTCAAGGATATTTGTTGCAAGACATCGGCGATAGTGTTGACGGCCTCGGACAGTTCATCACAGCTACGTTTAGCCACTTCCGCCTGTTGGCTGCTGTGTTGGGCATTTTGGGTACCCGCTTCGGCGGCTAACACGGTAGTGTTGGTGACTTTTTGGATATTTTCTAGCAAGTTGCTGATATGTTCGGCGGATTTTTTGCTTTGCTCAGCCAATTTCCTGATTTCTTGCGACACCACAGTAAAGCCTTTGCCATGCTCACCGGCGCGGGTTGCCTCAACGGCGGCATTTAAGGCCAAGAGATTGGTTTGATTGGCAATATCTTTGACAGCTTCGGTGATATGGCCAATTTGGCTGGTCTGTTCGCTCAAACGGACAATTTGGGCACCAATGTGCTCGACTTTAGTCTTCAGTATACTCATGCTAAGAAGCATTTCTTGCATGGTTTGCGCCCCTTGCAGGGCTTGGTTGACCACTTTTTGCGCCTCTTGGGTGGCGGCATCGGCTTGTTGGATGGATTGTTGCGCGGAACGTCCCAGCTCGTTCATAGTGGCACTGGTTTCATTGACTGCGACCGCTTGTTGCGCAGCGGTGCGTTCATGCTCATCGGTGGTAATGGACAATTCGCTGGAGGTGGTGAAAATTTCCGTGGTCGCTTGGCTGATGGGGCGGCTTACACGCCGTCCGTATAACAAGCCGGTAATGGCCGCCACCACGCCCGTCAACAAGCCAAACAGTAGTACCCAATTGCGCAACTGGGTGATTTCGGCGTTGGCTTCCGATTCGTCAATCTCCACTAGTAGCAACCAGCCCAAATCATAATGCTTGTTCAATAATTGCCCGTCAGAGACACCGACTATCGGCATATTACGGTAATCAGGATACAGCCCGGCCATGTTTTGCTGTTGGGTTTGGAACAAGCGTACCGGTTGGGTATCAACTTTTTGTTTTAAGGTGGCATTGGCAGTGAACCGAGAAGGCGTGATCATGTAGCTATTTTTATTGACGATATAAGCTTCGCCCGTGTTCCTCAAGCCTTGGCGGTTAGTGGTGATGCTGTTCAATGTCGCCATGTTCAGGCGATTGGCGATCACACCTAGCAAGCGTCCGCTATCACGATGCTTGATAGGGGAAGATACCGCAAAATTATATTGTCTGCTGGCATTATGGTAATACACGTCTTTGATATGCACGCTGTCGGTAGCTCCCGTAAACATATCATCCTCCGCCTCATCGCGGCCTACCGCTTGAGGGTCGGTGGACGCTAAGACTTTGCCTTGCGCATCCATGATCAATGTTTCATCATAGCCATGCTCTTGGTTGGCTTGAGCCATGGTAGTTTTGATTTTGATAAATTTTTGCCACTGTGTGGCTTGCACTTCGGATGGGCTAGCATTATTGGCGTTTTGTTCCAGTAAACGGTACAGCTCGTCATCGGCGGCAAAGTCCTCGATACGCATCGCTTCGGTGTCTAGGTATTGGCTGATGGTTTGGGCTTTAGCTTGGGCAATCGCGGTGAAGTCGTTAAGGAACTGGGTTTTTAAGGCTTCCTTGCCAAACTGATAGCTCCAAAAACCTATCAGCGTAATCGGGAGTGCCGAGGTGAGCAAGAATAAAACCATTAGGTTATGGGTTAATTTTCGTTTGGTAATACGCATGGGTAGGCTCTCTGGCAGGCTTTCAAACTTCTTCTTCCACAACTAACTCGCCTTTTTCCAGAATCAAGTCCAGATTAATAAGAGTTAGCAATTTGTCTTGGTATAGCATTTCTCCGGTCAAGTAATCGCCGCAGGCCGAGGCTACGGCAGTGGGTACTGGGGTGATTTTTTGCGGATCGACATAAATGACCTCTTTAACTCCGTCAACCAAGATGGCGACGGCAATATCATCGGCGGTATTGATGACCACGGCCTTGCTGTCCGCCTGTACCGGTTTAGGCGGCAAATGGATGGCTTGGCGCATATCTATCAAGGTGATAATATTTCCGCGCAGATTGATGCAGCCCAAAATATGCGCGGGGGTGCAAGGGATCGGCACGATGTTGGCAATATGCGCGAATTCGCGCACTCCCGCTAAATCAATGCCAAAATATTCATCATTAAGGATAACGACCGCTAAGGCCAGATAAATACTGGCATCATCGCGAGTGTCTTGCCATTTTAGTTTTTCTGCCCGCAACGCGAACAAAGCACGGTCATCGTGCAGGGCGCGGTCATAAAAGTCACCGCTTTCGCTGCCGCCCGTCTCCGTACGGGTAAAATCCGCCTGCTGTAACAAGGCCCAGGCATTAAGCAAGGTAATGACCCTATCGGCTTTTTTCAGGCTACCCAGTAACAGTGGGCGAGCCAGTTCGCTATTGATGTTGGCTGAATATAACAATGGGTTGTCATGCACGGAATCAGCAGTGCAGACATCGTATACCTC
>JACXTQ010000297.1 GCA_016919605.1 Methylovulum sp. | reverse complement strand
TTGCGCTGTAAAACGCTTAAAATACCATCAGCTTCTTGGAAAACGTGCAATGCTTCGGCATGTAAACGCAGACTTTCTTCAATCAGCCGCAATGTTTGTTTGGCGGCAATGACATCCGCTTCTCTAGTACATGTCGAGACAAGGCTTAAATCGCTACGCCATTGTTCACAGAGGTTTTTGCCGTATTCAATGACGGTAATTTCTTCTTCTTTAAGGAATGATCCCTGCACTACCTCCAATTCATTGGTTAACGGCTGTATGCCGGCTATCAGCCCGCGTAGCCCGATTCCGATTTTTTCCAGGCTTTCATAGCGTTGTTCCAGCGTATGGACGGTCTCGTTACTGATAATGTACCAAAAAGACCGATGCCGCTCAGTGTTAAATTCTTCGAGCAAACGCTTGCATTGGCGTTGGAATTCAGCGGCCGGTATCGCATCCTTCCAGTTTATTAGCAGAGCAATCCGCTTATCGAGTTTGTCCCGTTGTTTTTTATCGAACATAGTCCTATCCGCTATAGGTTAGTTGCCCATGAGTGTCCGTCAGGCCTTAATACAACCTTGCTTTGCTCAAAGGATTTGCCTCAGTACCTTTAATGCCGCTAAAGGATATGGAGGGCGGTCAGTGCCGGCGGCGAAAGCAATGGGATGGTTTTGTAAGGTTTCGACTGGGCAATTTTCCAGCCATGCACAGGTTGATTGCAATATATGCAGCCATAACGCATCATCGTCACTGACCGCTTCCACCACGCCAATGCCACCTGGGTATAAATCAACCATGGCAATCCCAAACACCTCTTCGCCATTAATGGTATTTTCGCCGTTAAGGCTGACCACTGCCAAGGCATCCTCCTCCACGCCCAAATGGACAGGTAGGACATGGCATAAGGCTTGGCATAAAGAAGGCAGGGCATTGGTGTCGCTTGGCGGGGCCATTAGACGCAAGATAATGGCCCGCGTTTTAAATGGCCGATTGGCGATGGCGCTGATATAGCTCCGTTGGGGTTTGTCCAACCAATACTGACAAGGATCGCATGTCCATTCAATACGGCCGGTCACTTCCTCTTGGTACACTAGGCTAACGGCCAATCGTAACAAACGGCCTTGCTTGCCGATAGCCACTTCAGAGCTACCGGATAATGGCTTTAGGTCATATAATAGACTGGTATAGCAACGCCAAGTAGCACGGCTTTGCCCTTCTTGCCGACATTCTAGCTCGCCACTTTTTTCCACAGCGTCAAGAGCAGACCATTCATTGATCCGGTAACGTTGCCCTTGATCCATAAATATCCGTCCTGGATATGCCATCATCAATAAGCGTTCCGGGTCAACACGCAGACGGATGCCCACTTCTTTGCCGCCACCCGCCCGTTCGCGCACGTTGATTAATTTCAGGCCGATGGTGTCTAACGGGCTGTACTGGTCGTCCGGTGCATCCCGGCTCCGGTACTCAAAATCCAGAGCCAGCCGGTTGTTGTCATCCAAGTAGCGCACTTCCATCCTGCTCAGTTTATCTTGGTTGGCTAACAGGCTTAAAGTCTCATCGACCATTTCCCGTTCCCATAGGGCATTTTGCAATAAACCATCACGGGTGTCCGGCAACTCGTTCAGCCCTAACAGTAAATGTCGCTTGATAATGGCCGGACACGATTTGGCGCAGATCAGCCTCCGGGAGGTCGTAAAGTATTGGGTGTTTGCCAAGCTCTCCAGTAAATAGGCGACATAAGGGTTAGCAGGCGGCATAATGGCGATATGATAGTGGTTGATGCCACCTGCCACCCGTCTGCCTTGTCCCAATAGGTTAGCCAAGGCCAACACATCGGCAGGGCGTATATGCACTAACCGTACCGCAGCTTGATCGGCATTGGGCAACAGTTGTTCGCCGATCGTTCCAGCATAGGCCGTTTGTCCGCAAAATTGGCCAAATTCATCGGCAGTAATGAAGTCGGGAAGATTAATGGCCGTAGGCCAATGCCCCGCTACCGACACGGCGGCTGCGCTGAGCAACAAGTATTGATGGGGGGGAGCTTGTGGGGATTTGGCCTGCACAATATGCAGGCTAAGCCGTTGTGGGTGGTATAACTCGATATAGGTGCGGGTTTTGGGGTCTTTTAGCTCGGCATGGGGCAATAAACGCCGTACAAAATCCCCTTTTTGGGCATCTGCCACCGCCGTATGCAGCAACACCAATGTCCGTAAATCGTCGCGGCCATAGACACGTAAAAGCCGGTGCAGACGGCGGGTGATCGCCCATAAATTGGCTGCCATAACCCCGCTGTAATCATGTAACCGCCACCATACCACCAAACCTACCCTGGCGATGCTGTTCGGCGAATCCTTTAGCTTGGGCAATAGGTGATCGGATAACAATTGTGCATTAACCACCCAAATTACCGCATGTTCGGTTATTTCACTGTAGCCCAACGCGACAATGCGGTGTCGTGCTTCGGGTAGCCAATTTTGCAGTTGCTTTGCCAGCCCATCAGCGTCCTGTGGGGTTACCACTAAAGAGATGGTATGGCTTTGCTGATCAAGTAACGTGGCAATAAGGGCGATCGTTTCAGTTTGTCCGCAGTCATCAGGGCCAAAAACTACGCGGATTACTCCGTAGCCATCCGTGCTGTGGCCACCGTGCAGCAACGCCGCAATCGCTTCAATCAGCTCCGGTGCGACGGCTGTAGCCCCCATGGTATCCAAGTGTACCGCCAAGCTTTGTGTAGTGCTATCGCGCAAATCACGGGTAGGGGTAGTAGTGGCCGCCCATTCGGTTACTGTCCTAACTTGAAAGCCTGCTGCCGACATCAATTCGGGCCACGGTTTGAGAGGGTCAGATATAGAGTCCGAAGCTGATTAAGCGACACCGGCGGCATACTGGGTGTCTGGCAGATGGAAAAAAGAAATAATACGCTGGGTGTTTTGTTTCAGCGAATCCAGTGCGGCGGTGAGGCG
>JACXTQ010000041.1 GCA_016919605.1 Methylovulum sp. | reverse complement strand
GGCGACGGCCAGCCAAATGGAATCGTTTTACCAGCATTTACATGAGGCTTTGGTCGATATTGGCTTTATGCAGCCAGGCAAATCCAAGTCCATTATGCGCCGCTTACGGCGGGTATATAACCATATCCAATTGGATACTAAAGAAGTGGATATACTCAGGGGTATTTTAAGGATGTCCCAGAATCATCAACATAAGGATTAATATGTTTAGCCGTTTAAAAGAAGATGTCGCTTGCGTGTTTGCACGCGACCCCGCCGCACAAACCTGGATTGAGGTCATCACTACTTATCCGGGTGTCCATGCGGTCGTTGTCCACCGCCTCAGCCATTGGTGCTGGCAGGCCGGATTCAAATGGCTGGCGCGGTTTATCGCCTATCTTAGCCGCTGGTGGACGGGCATTGAAATCCATCCGGGCGCGCAAATAGGCCGCCGGCTTTTTATTGACCACGGCATGGGCGTGGTGATTGGCGAAACAGCGGTGATCGGCGATGATTGCACGTTATATCATGGCGTGACTTTAGGCGGTACCACCTGGAAAAAAGGCAAGCGCCACCCTACCCTGCATAATGGCGTAGTCATCGGTGCGGGCGCTAAAGTTTTGGGGCCTATCGATATTGGTGATGGGGCGCGGGTAGGCTCCAATTCGGTGGTGCTTAAACCAGTACCAGCGGGTGTCACCGTGGTCGGTATTCCGGCGCATATCATCGGCGGGCAAAAAGTGGCACCGCCTGAGCCTAGCGAAAAAGACCGTCCGGTCAACTTTAACGCCTATGGTGCCAGTGCTGACACGCCCGATCCGGTAGCCTCGGCCATCAACCGGATGCTGGATCATATCAACGCCCTTGCCAAACAAATAGAATCCATGCAAAAAGCCATGAATACGGCGGGAATCACCTGCAAAAACCCGCCGCTGTGTGCGCTGGACGGCTGCGAAATAAAAGACGGCGACCGCACCGAACACTAAGCTTTTCCCCAAAACCGTTATGTCAAACGCAAGGTGGCCCTGATGGTTATATTATGGACAGATGCCCTTATCTTTATACTGTGCTTTATAGTGCTGGCCAGCGCCGCGTATCTGCGCGGTAAGGAACACATCCAACGCCCGTTGCGGCAAATAGCCCACAACACCACGGGCATGGTGTCATTGACGGTGTTGCTGTTTTTTATCGGCATAGGCTTGTTGGATTCGGTGCATTACCAAGCCTCCGACAACAATGGCCAAAGTACAGCCAGCCATGAAATCATTAGCTTATTAGATGCGTGGGCAGAGCCTTTACGCAAACGGGGCGAAAAAACCTACTCCGCCCCGTTCGCGCTGACGCTGTACAGCAAGGAAATGCTCACCGAAGCCGATGGCACTGTATCGTGGGGCTATCCGCGCTTGGCGTTCGGTGGCCACCATCTGGACAATCCCCAGCAACATACGGCTGATGTCCTACAAAAAACCGCCATCGGTTTGGCGCAAAGCGTGGGTTGGATAGCGGCCCTGTCAGTAGCACTGTGGATCGGCGTAAAGATTGGGCGGTACAAGCCAGCCCCACACCGCAGTCAAAAAGCCGTTGTTTTGACTGCGGTGGCGATATTTTGCACGGCCTATACCTTATGCTACCTATCGCAGTATTATCACGTCTTGGGTACGGATAAGGTCGGCGAAGATGTCTTTTATCAAGCTATCAAAAGTATCCGCACTGGCTTGGTCATTGGTACGTTGACCACCTTGATAATGCTACCCCTTGCCATCATTTTCGGCATCCTCGCCGGTTTTTTCCAAGGCTGGATCGATGACCTGATCCAATACCTATACACCACGCTCAACTCCATACCTAGCGTCCTACTGATAGCCGCCGCCATTTTAATGGTGCAGGTTTACATGGCCAACCATGAAGAGGCCTTTACCAGCATCATTGTCCGTGCCGACTTGCGGCTGTTATTTTTGTGCATGATATTGGGAGTCACCAGTTGGACGGGTTTATGCCGCCTACTACGCGCCGAAACTTTAAAATTGCGCGAAATGGACTATGTTCAGGCCGCCTATGCGCTAGGCGTAAAACCCGTGACGATCTTAAGCCGCCACATCCTGCCTAATGTCATGCACATCGTCCTAATTTCGGTGGTGCTGGATTTCAGTTCGCTGGTGCTGGCCGAGGCGGTGTTGTCATACATCAACATCGGGGTTGACCCGACTACCTACAGTTGGGGCAATATGATCAACGGGGCGCGGCTGGAAATGGCAAGGGAGCCGATGGTCTGGTGGTCATTGTCCGCCGCCTTTATCTTTATGCTGGCCTTGGTGTTGGCGGCCAATTTGTTTGCCGACACCGTCCAACAGGCGTTTGACCCTCGGCGCAATAACCTATAATCCCGCCCACGCCCTCATGGAACACGTCGTTTTTTACGGTTATTTGATAGCCACCCTCGCCTATAGCGCCTTGTTGCTGTTGGCTGTGGTGAACCTGAAAAAAAATCCGGTCTCCCTGCCCTTTATCATCGCCATCATTTTTTCCTTGCAATGGGCCGCGTATATTGCCTTCACACAATCTGCCCCCCCTAGCCCGACCAGCGGCTTACTGATAGCCAACAGCCTGGTCTACGAGACACTACGCAACGCCGCCTGGTTTTTTACCCTGGGCGTGCTGATATCGCGGCAATACCATAACCATAATTACACCCTGCTGTTGCAATCGCGCTTCACTTATATCCTGGCCGCATCCATTGTCTTTTTGCTGGCTTATGAAATGTCCGAGGACTTACGCCAGCACATCAAGCAGGTCATCGGTTATAAAATACAGGTACGGCTCATCGCCCATCTCGTTTTCGCCATTATCGGTCTGGCGATGATCGAACAACTGTACCGCAACGCCAGCACCGAATTCCTGTGGGCCATCAAATTCCTGTGCATTGGCTTAGGTTTATTATTTACCGTCGATTTTATCGTCTTTAGCAAATCCCTGTTATTCACCAGCTTGGATTACAGCCTGTGGGGGTCGCGCGGCATTATCAACGCCCTGATCACGCCGTTATTGGCCATCGCCATGTACCGCCTACAAACCCACAGCGTCAACAGCATCAGCTTGTCAAGGACCGTGGTGTTCCATAGCACCGTGCTGATGGGCACCGGCCTGTACCTTATCCTGATGTCTTTGGCGGGGTATTATATCCGTGACTTTGGCGGCACCTGGGGTGAATTCGCTGAAATTGTCTTTATATTTCTGGCGATTATGTTATTGCTGGTCGTGTTTGCGTCCGGCAAAGTCAGGGCGGTTGCCAAAGTCTATTTCAACAAGCATTTTTTCAGTTACCGCTATGATTACCGCGAAGAATGGCTGAAACTTAGCAAGACGATTGCAAGGCTAAATTCCTTGCATGAACTCTCAGAGGCTATCATCAACACAATGGCGGATTTGGTGGACAGTTCAGGCGGCGGCTTATGGTTAAAAGACGAGCAGGGCGATTTCTATCTTGCCGAAGCTAAAAATTTGGGCTTTGATTCGCCGCAGCATGTTGCCGCCAACCATTCCATGATACATTTTCTAACCCATAAGCAATGGGTGATAGATTTTTACGAACGGTTGGAAAGCCCGACCAAATATGCCGAGGCCGACTTGTCGCAATGGTGTCCTGCGGAGAAAAAAGTCTGGCTGATTATCCCGCTGTTCCTGCAAACTGACCTGGAAGCGTTTGTGGTGCTGACCCAGGCACGGGCGCCCAGGGCCTTGAATTGGGAAGACCATGACCTGTTAAAAACCGTAGGCAAGCAACTGGCCAATGCCCTCGCCCTCAACCGTGCCAGCGATGCACTGTCCAGATCACGCCAGTTTGAAGCCTATAACCGTATTTCCGCCTACTTGGTGCATGATCTGAAAAACTTGATCGCGCAAATCAGCCTGATTGTCAAAAACGCCGAAAAACATAAGCGCAACCCTGAATTTGTTGATGATGCCATCGCCACCTTAGAAAATGTCGTGGTAAAAATGGATCATTTAATCACCCAGCTCAAAAAAGGCCATGATACGGCCTATCAAAACGTCCGGCTTAACCTCAGCGAAATCGCCGCTGATGTCGCTATCCAGCAAGCGGGCAACAAACCCACCCTACACGTTGTCAACAATATGGCGACAACTATGTTTGTCATGGGTGAAAAAGCCAGGCTTACCGCCATCTTGGGCCATTTGGTGCAAAACGCCCAGGATGCCACGCCTGACACAGGCTTGGTCAAATTGGAACTGGACAAAAACCAACACCACGCGCTCATTAAAATCGTTGATAACGGTTGCGGCATGGATAAAAAATTCATTGCCGAGCGTTTGTTCAAACCGTTTGACACCACTAAAGGCAATGCCGGCATGGGCATAGGCGTTTATGAGGCGCGTGATTACATCCTCAAAAATTCCGGCACTTGCAGCGTGGACAGCAAACCCGGTGTGGGCACCACTTTTACGATCAGCTTACCACTGGCGGAAAACCATCCCACCGAGCCGGTAGGGCAGTAGCATCCTGTAGACATCCTCCTTACCCTAAAATCCTGTTTCTGAAACCGAGCTGACTGTAAACTGCATTTTTTGCTAACACGGAAAGCATCCGTCTAATAAGTAAGGCTTATTCATCTTAATGGCACAGCCAAGGCAATTTAAGCCTAGAACAATTTATCCATACTTGCCATAATAGCCCTTTTTGTCCATATTCGGGTGCCACTATTAACAAGCGCGTTCTATTAGGGGTGAGCGGCG
>JACXTQ010000296.1 GCA_016919605.1 Methylovulum sp. | reverse complement strand
TTGGGCCCCTGCTTGTTACGAGGTCAAGACTAAATTTGTATTGTTTAGCGATTATTTCCAATCATTTAGTGTGCCTTTTTGCGGTAAGCGCATTTGTTCGGTGTCGGGGCAATGGCATATCGCTTGGGAAATTCCGGCAATAGCCAATTTGGTGCTGTTCAATATGTATGTAGTCGCCGCGTTTATTATGCCGGTTTTGTACGGTTCGTGGAAAATGACCCTGTACCATCTGCTGACTGGGCCCTTTTTGGCCTATTTAAGCACCAACAACCCGAATGAATGGGCGGCGGTGTGGTGTTTGTATTCGATTGGCCTGTTGTTGCTGTTGTTAAAAACACCGATTAGGGGTTATTTGCATGTCTCCCATTGGTTTTGGTGGCGGTGGCTGAAAGTATAGCGGCGCTTGCCTTCTGATAATTATCGGGTAAATAATTTTAGTCGGGGTTAACAATAATTAAGGCCTTAAGCGGCTCCAATAAGGCCACAACGCTTATTATCAAACCATAAAAATAACGCTTACCTTGTAAGCAATGCGTCTTTTTTACGACTACTTATAAAAGCCCTTCACCTCACCTAAAAGGAACGCCGTTATGAGCCAAAAAACCGACACCCGCATCAAGTCTTCGGACATTACCCCCCGCGAGTATTATTATGATCGGCGGCGTTTTATGCAGATGGCGGCGGGGGCATCGGCGGCCAGCCTGTTGCCCGCACCGCTGTGGGCGGCTGATAAGCTGGCCGCAAGCCCTTCTACAAAGTTTGCGGTGACGGAAGAAAAAACCCCTTACAAGGATGTGACGGGCTACAATAATTTTTACGAATTTGGCACTGGCAAAGACGATCCGGCGCAAAATGCCCATACTTTAATCACCCGCCCGTGGACAGTGTCTGTTGAAGGCGAAGTCCATAAGCCGAAAACTTTTGACATAGACGAGCTGTTGAAATTGGCGGCGATGGAAGAGCGGGTGTATCGTTTGCGCTGTGTCTAAGCGTGGTCGATGGTAGTGCCGTGGATAGGCTATCCGCTCTCAGAACTTATCAAACAAGTTGAACCTACGGGCAATGCCAAGTTTGTCGAATTTATCAGTCTGCATGACCCGATGCAAATGCCCGGCCAGCGCTCCGAAGTGCTGGAATGGCCTTATAAAGAAGGCTTGCGTATGGACGAAGCCATGCACCCGTTGACCTTATTGACCTTTGGCTTGTACGGTGAGATGTTGCCCAATCAAAACGGTGCGCCAATCCGCATCGTAGTGCCGTGGAAATATGGTTTTAAAAGCGCGAAATCCATTGTCAAAATCCGCTTTACCGAACAACAGCCCGTGTCTGCATGGATGCGAGCCAATGCCGATGAATATGGTTTTTATTCTAACGTCAATCCCAATGTAGACCATCCCCGCTGGACGCAAGCTAAAGAACGCCGCATCGGTGACTTTTTTAAACGCCCGACTCTGATGTTTAACGGTTACGCCGATGACGTGGCCGGGCTGTATGCGGGCATGGATTTGAAAAAATATTTCTGACCGCCATGCGTATCAAACAACTGGATGACAAAACCCTCGGCTGGGTGAAGGCCGCGTTATTTTTATTGGCATTGATCCCTTTCATTAGGCTGATTATAGGTGGCCTTACCGATGGTTTAGGCGCGAACCCCATTGAAAAAATCACCCGCTCCACAGGTTATTGGACGTTGGTGCTGATTATGGTGACGTTAACTATCACCCCCTTGCGCAAGCTCACGGGCTGGAATTGGCTGACCCGTACCCGCCGGATGTTGGGGTTGTTCGCTTTTTTCTACGCTAGCCTGCATTTTTTGACCTATCTGGTGCTAGATCAATTCTTTGATTGGGATAGCATCCTGAAGGATATTATCAAGCGCCCTTATATCACGGTTGGCTTCCCTTCTTTTTTACTGCTGATCCCGTTGGCGATCACTTCCAACAACGCCTTAATCAAAAAACTGGGCGGTAAACGCTGGCGGTGGTTGCACCGTCTGGTTTATGTTATCGGAGTCGGCGGCGTTGTCCATTATTGGTGGCTGGTGAAAAAAGACCTGACTAATCCGCTGATTTTTGCGTTGATTTTGGCGGTATTGCTAGGCTTTAGGGTGGTTTATTGGTGGCGGGAGGCGGCTCGGCACCTCGCATCCTCAGTCAATCAACATCCTTGACAATGCGCTGTTGTTATCCACGCTTAAACGCGCTTCCACATCTTGGCATTCACATTGCCCGATCAGCTTGTCCAGTTGCTGGAGTTGTCCGGCATGGGCTTGGCTAAAGCTTGCCAAGGCTTGTTGTACTTCTTCATCAAGCAGGTCGAACGCTTGCTTGATGCCCGTATTTAAACCTTTCAACGCGCTTTTTTGTAAAGACGGCTGGGCTTTTTTCAGGATGAAAAAGGGCACTAACCAAGTGATGGCGATTAGCAAACTGCTGTGTATGGCAAAATCGACACCCAAATAATGGCTGCTGGTCATGTTGCTGTGGTAAAAGCCCAGAAATACCTGATAACCGACCCAACCCATCGCCGCCAATGGCAGGGTAATTTCTGCCAAACGCATGGTTTTTAAAAAGCCACGGTGCAGGGCGTGGCCCGGTTTTGCCAAGGCTTGGCGCACCGCCAATTCGGTTTGCGCTTGTAGGGTTTTACCGGCTTTGCCGCGCAACTCCGCCAGTGCGGTTTTTAAGGGGGAGATGGGCAGACCTTGTTGCGCGGCATCCAGTACAAACACGTCTAGGGCATCATCATAACGGGCTTGAGCCCACGCATCCCATAAAGGTATCCTTCCGGCTTGAGCCGTGCTGATTAAATCGCTGGCGTGTTCGCCATAATAGGTGGCGGCATTTTTTATCGGCCAGACAAAACCTTGTTGCAAGACAGTGGCGGCCTGTTGCCATTGGTTTTGCCACAGTGCCGGTAAATGTGTCAAAGGCGCAGAACCTGCCAAGCTATCGCGTAACACCTGCAACCGTTGTTGCAAGGCTTTTTTACGCAAAATTTGCCCGCGTTGTTGCAATTGCTGCACGGTATGGCCTTGTGCCAAGGTCATTAAAGTTTCTTCCAAGAGGTTAAATTCATCAGTTTGCCATTCTTCGGCACAGATGGTTTTAAAGATAATCGGCTCAAAAAAGCCAGCTTTGTGCAATTGCTGTTTAAAATCGTCATATTGCTCGGGTTGCCCCCGATCCCATTGATTGAGGACGAACAGCCAAGCGTGTTTCGCCCCTTCGGTCAACAACAATTGCCAAGCTTTTTCATCGCGGTAGCGTTCGGGGCTGACGACATAGATTAGCACGTCAATATGCGGCAACCATTGCAATACCAGCTGCTTGTTGCCTTGTTCGGTGCTATCAAAATCGGGCATGTCGATCCAGATAATTTGCTTTTTGGCTTCCTCTTCATGCTGGGCGATTTTGATGTGGGTAATCGGCAAATGTTCGGGCAGGTTTTGGATGGCGACACTATGGTGGTGGAACAAGGTGACTTCGCGTGAGGTGGGACGTTCGATGCCGACCCGCGCAATCGCCTTGCCCGCCAAGCGGTTTAGTAAGGTGCTTTTCCCGACTCCGCTACCACCCATAAAGGCCACGATGAGGGGTCTGGCTTCTTGCGGGTTAAATAGGCTGTCCGGGGTTTTTAAGTCCAGTTCCGCCAAACCGGCGGCGGTGGTGGCATCGATCCAACCGGCTACCGCCGCCTGTTCGGCCCAACGTTGGGTATTTGCTACTACTTCAGAGTAATCGTAAGCCATGGCGTTTCTCTGTCAATTGCTGTTCCATTGCCCCTAGCAGTTCGGGCGAAATATTAAAGTGGGTGGTGTTTGCCAATTGGCCGGGCAAAGCCTTAAGGGCGTTGCCTAAGTAACCGGCAAATAAAGCTTGGTTGACCGCGTTTAGTTGCTGTTGTTTCAGGTGCACTTCGACTTTGTGCATATAACCGCCAATGGCGCTTTCCGTCAATAAGGATGTGACGGCCAGCATGGCGGGGGCAATCACCAAATCATGTACGCCAATGCCGCCTGTGTGTAAGGTGAGGGCCAGCATGGCGGCATCGGCAGTGACACGGGTGGCGCGTAAGCTATTGAGCACCGCCGGTTGCTCCTGCAATTTATGGTATAGGCGGTGGGCGGCCGCTTCCACATCCTGTTGAAAATCCAAGTGATAGGTTTTTACCGCCGTTTCAAAATTCTGTAACAGGCTAGGGCGTTGGCGGCGCAATAAGGCACTTAAGGCTTGCCACCAGTCATTTTGCGGATTTTGCCCTTGTTTATCGAGCAAGTGGTCGGCCAATTGAATTAAGGTGTGTTCGGCGAGCTGGTTCAATAAGATGACTTCATGGCTGCTGTCGGCCAAATGCAGGCCTTTACGCCCTAGTTTCATCATTTGCCTGACAGGCCAAGTCAAGACTTTACGCGCCCCGGTCATAAACCCTGCCAACCCTGGCATTTCCAGTAAGGTCAACAGTTCGGCCATAGCCTGTTGGAAGGTTTCGTAATGGTGCGGATGGTTGAGATAATCGCGCTGATAGTTGGCTAAGGCTTGTTTGAGCGCATCATCCAATAAGGTGTGCCAATCGCTTAATAACTGATGCTCTGCGCGTACTGGCTCCAGCCATGATGACCAGTGCTGCTGCAATAAGGCTTGCTCAAGCCGCGCATGTGTGGCGGGGCTGACTTTTTTGGCCAAGTGTGCGATGGTGTCTTTATGCCCTTCGGGCCAGAGCGGGGTTGCGGTGGCTTTTTGATAATACAAGGGGATGACTTCGGGGAAGCTATCCTGTCTGGCTTGTTGCCATTTGTCCTTTAATGATGGGATCAGTACCGTTTCCGAGCCTTCGGCCAGCTTATTCAGGCAAATCAGGGTGGGTTGGTTAAGCGGTGCCAATTCCGCCATCATGTCCCAAACCGATTGGTCGGCGTATTTTTCCTTACTGATAACCAGTACCAGTACGTCCGCTAAGGCAATGCTTCTTAGCACCCCTTCGCGGTAGGTTTCTGAGTCTATTGAATCAAAATCGGGGGTGTCCCATACTATACAGGCGGGCAAATAGGGGGAGTGGATAGGGGTGTCGCTGACCGCGTAGCAATCGTGACGGTGCTTGCTTAACTGGTCGGGCGGCACGTTTTGGAAGCGTCCAAAATAGCGTTGCAAACCTTGGCAATCGGCACGTTTGACCTTATGGCAAAAGCCTTGCGGATGTACCGTGTAACCTGCCAGCGGGCTGACTCCCGCCATTGGGCTATTTAGCAAGGCGTTCACCAATGAGCTTTTGCCAGATTGGGTGGGGCCTACCACCGCCACTTGCAATACCGGCGTTTCTTTGGCGGCCAACCATAAGCCTTTGCGCACAAAAGCTTCCGCCAGCGTCAATTGGTCTATACGCCGCTGATAATCAAGCTGCCCGAAAAACTTGCCCGGTTGAGCTATTATGGCTTGATAACGCTGTTTTAATAATTGGATAAATTCCAGCATAGTTGTTTAGCTCAGGGTTATAATAACTGACCATTTTACTTTGTTTAAGCCATGCCGGAACATCAACAAGCCCACTTGCCTTTGGTTTTGGTAGGTTTTACACTGTCCCACGCGGTCGGCCCATCGCTCTCGCCAGAATGGCTGCCGGCCTTTTTGGGTACTAGGAACAAACAAAATCGGCTGGCTAATCTTATCTTCGGCATTGCTTTCTGTAATCTGGCGTATATAACAACGTTTCTGAATATAAAATCCCATCCGCTAAAAATAACAACAAAGCTGTCATACACATTGAGGACTTCTTTATGAAAAAACTGCCGCTTTTACTTATCTTATTCGGTTGCATCGCCCTAGTCGGCTGCAACAAAGGCCAGGAAATCAATGGCCAAAACTTGAAAACCGTTTACCGTTCCGTGCGGGTGTTAAAAGAGCGTTTGCCACAAGAAAACCGTATCGAATTTGAAGTGTCATTTTGGACTATCCGTGATGCCAACCGGGAAGATGGCAAGTTTTTGGATATTGTCGGCGGCAAAACTCCGCAAGAAATCATAGAAATGGGCAAGCAAATCTATCAGGAGCGTAAGGCCGCCAATTACAAAGGCTATGACCAATATGCCAGCTGGGGGGAAATGATCACCAAATTCGGACGCGAAAGGATTGATCAGGATAACCACAAAACCAACAAAAAAGAAGATGCCAAAGACAAGGCCAATGATGTGCTTTATAAACTTTAGGCTTACCGTCTTGGCAAAGCTTTTTGCTCCGTTGCGGCGGGCGGGGACAGTAAGCTGACGAATTGGTTAGCCTCGGCAATAATCTGCTCCATCGCTTGCAGTAGCTGGGAAATGTCCATCCCGATCTCAATGAACTCATGCTGTAACGCCGCAATCGCCTGGGCATTGAGATTATGCTTAAGATATAACACTTGATCCTTAAACGCCGCCAGTACCGGCTGAATTTTGCTTTCAGCCTTGTGCATCGCCTTAATTAGCCGGGCATACTGTTGCCTGGCTGATTTTAACTGTTGCTTGCTGTGGTTGCGCAATGTCCGGTTACTGTATTCGTTAAGCTCTTTTTCCCATTCGGCAAACAACGCCTCGCTGATTTCTTCAATGCCACGGATACGCTGGCTGACCGCCTCCGATTTGGCGCGGCACAGCTGGTATTGGCGGTTGAGCAAATGATATTTGTGCTCCAAGGCCGTATCCGGCACCGTTACCAAGCTGTTAAACCTAGTCAGGGCATCGGCAAACGCATCACGGGTATCTTGCAGGCTGCCACAGGCTTGCCCGACTTGCGCCACCACCATCGTCCGTTTATGTTCGCCTATTGATTCACGCGCATGGAAATAAACCGACTGGAGCCGTTTGGAGAGGAATTTCTTGACCACCCGCAGGGAGAGTGAGAATAAGCCGGTAGAGGGGTTAGGGTAATCGGGCATTAATATGGCGTCGCTAAAAATACAGTAATGGGGAGGGCGTATGGCTAATCCTGTTTAGCCGCCAGATCCGCCAATAATTTTTTTCTGATGAAATACGCCGCTGCAATGGCGCACAACGCGGGGATTTGGGTGACAATAAACAACAAGGTCGGATTTTTGGTAAACAGTCCTGCCAACGCGCCCAAAACGGTCAGCCTGACCGCCCACCACGCCACCCAAAAGCCAATCACGCCAATAATGGCCCATTGCATGGCGGGTGCGCCCTTTTCTTTAGCTGTCAGGTAAAACCATACCAGCGTGGCAATCCCGGCCGCTTTCGCTAAAATCAACATTTTTTCACCTCTATAATAGTTATGCCAAGTACCCTGTCATGATATTCGATAAATTGGCCTTAATGAATTCTTTTTTAGCCGTCCTGATATGAATAAACAAGTCCAATCCATACTAGACCCCGCTTTTGCCTTGGCGATTGAGCCTAGCGTGTTCCAAGACCGCGTGTTGGCATGGTTTGACCAGCATGGTCGAAAAAATCTGCCTTGGCAGCAAGCTATTGACCCTTATCGGGTTTGGCTGTCGGAAACCATGCTACAGCAAACTCAAGTCGCCACCGTGATTCCGTATTTTCAGGCATTTGTCGAGGCGTTCCCAACTGTAGCGGCGTTGGCGGCGGCTCCCATTGACGATGTGTTGCGGCATTGGGCGGGTTTGGGCTATTACGCCCGCGCCCGTAACCTGCATAAGGCCGCCCAGCGTATAGTCGAACTGGGTTATTTTCCTAATACGCTGACAGGATTAATGGACTTGCCAGGCATCGGCCAATCGACCGCCGGGGCCATTTTAAGCATTGCCTTCAACGACAGCCATCCGATTCTCGATGGCAATGTCAAACGGGTGTTGGCTCGCCTGAACGCCATCGCCGGTTGGCCCGGCAATAGCCCAGTCAGCAAAACCTTATGGGCGATCAGCACTCAATTGACCCCTCGCGCACGGGTGGCCGATTATACTCAGGCGATTATGGATTTGGGCGCTACCTTATGTACGCGCAGCCGCCCCTTATGTTTGGCCTGTCCGGTCAGCAGCCATTGCCTAGCCCATCGGCAGGGTACACCATCGGCCTATCCTAGCCCCAAACCGCCTAAAACGTTGCCGATAAAAACCACGGTCTGGCTAGTGCTGCATGACCAAGACCAACAGGTCTATCTGGAAAAACGGCCACCGACCGGCATCTGGGGTGGTTTATGGAGCTTGCCGGAGTTCGCCACCGTTACCGAAGCCCAAGACTGGTGCTTAAGCCGTAACCTATCCATTAAACACAGCTATAGTTTAGCCAGCAAACGCCATACTTTCTCACATTATCATTTGGATTATACGCCATTGATCGTCCATAGCGAAAACCCCACAAATAATGTGATGGAAGCCAACCAAGCGCTCTGGTATAACAGCGCACAACGTAACAGCCTAGGGCTGGCCGCCCCGATCAAAACCTTGTTGCAACACCTTGACACCAACAACTACCGAGAACAACCATGACCAGAATGATACATTGCGTAAAATTGGGCACAGAAGCCGAAGGCTTAGATTCACCACCGTTTCCGGGCGAGAAAGGCCAAGAGATTTATGAAAAAATATCCAAAGCCGCTTGGAAAGCCTGGTTAAGCAAGCAAACCATGCTGATTAACGAAAACAAACTGGCGAGCTTTGATCCGCAAGCTCGCGCTTATTTGGCCGAAGAGCGGGCCAAATTTTTGTTTGAGGGCAATAACGACATGCCCGCAGGCTATGTGCCGCCTAAAGCCAAATAAACAGACCCTGGCATCCTACAAGGCCTAGGTGTTGGCAGTACGCATTGCCAACACCTTAGCGCCCTCCTCAGCGTTTGCACTTGGGCCGAACTTAATCTTAGGTGTAAAACTCTGAACTTGATCTGACAATTTCAAAATATTCTTGGATTGAACCTGACACTGATGGTCTCAGTTCGGCCAAAATCGGACAGCCGTCTATGGTTTTGAGAGACGGTAATTAAATGAACGGCCTTCCGAATTAGCCATATATGCTCGATTGAAAGAGCTACCTCCAACTATGTTGCCGTAAACTATAACTTTTTCAGATTTTTAAAAAGCTTACTTTTTTATGTCAAACTCAGGTTAAAATGCAAAATAATTAAATATTTTTACCTCCTTGAAATAATGGAATCACAAGACCAGCCTATTGATTTACGCGAGGCGTTAAATAAACATTTAAATGCCCGCTCGCTGAGCAAAAGCATTAGCACCTTATTGCAAAATAAAAGAAAGCCTATTGATTATATGCCTTATTATCAACGCAATTATGTATGGGATAATCATAAAGCGACTTTTTTTATTGAAAGTATTTTATTAGGTATTGAAATTCCACCTTTAATTATGTTTATTCCTGCCTGCGATAAAAATAAATATGAGGTGATTGATGGCCGTCAACGGTTTGAAACATTAAAACGTTTTTTTGAATGTGAGTTTAAACTTACTTCAAAAGGATTGCGGCGTTTAGACGGTCTTAAAGGATTAAATTTCCAAAATCTTGACTCAAAAATACAGCGTATATTTTTAGATACAACCATCCGCATTATTGAGTTTTCAACTATTGGAAAACATCCAGCACAAGATGATTTAGAGGATCGCATCAAAAAGGAAATATTTTGGCGGTACAATTCTGGCATTACACCTTTAAAAACCATAGAAGTACAGCGTGCTAAACATTTAGCGGACAATTTTACTCGCATACTAGAGTTGGAGTTTTCCAAAAATGCCTCTTGGATAGAACAGTTTAAGGCGGTTTTTTTTGCAAAACGCATCACAAGCAAAGCAATAATAACAATAGAAGAGTGTCAATCAAAAATTCGAGAATTACTGGTTTTAGCGCATTTTCCGATTAACATTTACGCTTCCACATCTGGTAGACCCGATACGGTTGAATGGCTCTATGAAATAAATATCGAAAATGCAGAAAATCAAGAGCTAATTTTGCAAGCCTTTATCCAAAAAATTGGGTTGCTTTATCAATTTTTCAGTCTTTTACATGAACAAGAATGGATGATTTATCAGGCGATTTACTGGGGCTTAGTTGTTTTAGAGCAAAATGATATTGCTATTGAAGCGTTTTTTAATGAAAGGATGCAAGATAATTTACTAACAAAAATACGTAATAATATTGATCTTTTTACAGGCAATGAACGTAGTTTTTCAAGTACCACTAAGCAACGTTTTAAATTTTTATCCGAATTTATTAATACGGAATTACAGAATCAAGGGTTGGAAGATATTGACTTTTCTATTTATTTAAAGCGCCATTTAACAAAACAAGAAAATGAACAACAATCTGATATTGTCGACTCGATCAAACAATTAGATTCGATGCGTTTAAACCGTCCTGATGCGGTAACTAAAACAATTGAAGATTTAATTGAAGATATGAGTAGAGACTCATTTTTAATTCGTCCTGCTTATCAACGGCAAGAAGTGATTAATATAAAAAAGGCCTCTGGTATTATTGAAAGCATGTTATTGGGGATTCCTTTACCAACGCTTTTTATTTATCGCCGTGAAGATGGGGTGTGTGAAGTTGTTGATGGACAACAGCGTTTGTTATCTATTTTAGGGTTCTTAGGTAAATCATATAAAAACAATAATAACCAAGCGGTATGGTCAAAAAGAAAGAATTATGGGTTGTCTAAACATTTAACTATATTAGACAAACTCAACAGCAAAAAATATGCTGAATTAGACGAAGACTTACAAGGATGTCTTTTGGATTTTGAATTATCGCTAGTCTATATTGAGGAAAATTTAAATAAAGAATTTGATCCGATTGATTTATTTATTCGGTTAAACAATAAACCTTATCCTGTCAAAGATCATAGCTTTGAAATGTGGAATTCTTATTCTGAACGTAGCATTATTGAAAAAATTAAAAATCTCACCGCAACGTATAAATGGTTTAACTATCGCATTGATAATAAACGAATGGATAACGAAGAATTATTGATGGTTTTTGCTTATTTAAGCTCTAAAGCACATCAAGACACAAAAACTGTTTTTGAGACGATTGATATTTATAATTGGGTACCTAGACCTTTAACCTTTCGTTTATCCAAAATAGCCATTACTAGTTGGTTACGTTTAGCTGAAGGTCAAAACAATAACCATTGCAAAGAAATACTGCACTGTATTGACGACGTGGAAGTCTTTATTCAAAAGTCCAAGTGTTTAGCTAATGTCTTTCAAGAATCTACAGAGGGAGTAGATTTAGCCACCTCATTTAATAAACTATTAGGTGTAAAAAGTTGGTCACGTCAACAAAAACCTTTTTATATTCTCTGGTTGTTATTATTAGGGATTGATAAATCAACCATTGATAAGAATTTCACCAATATTGCGCATGAAATTGTTGTTTTTTTCAATAAAAATCAGGATATTCCTAAGCATGATTCATTAACTGTTAAAGATATTTTTAGACAAAATATTGAAGATTTTTGGGCTAAGTTTAATTAGTGGATGCTTTTATGGGAAATACAGCAACAAATCAAGCATTTCATTCTGGTAAGCGTTTACAAAAATTACGCGAGTTGGCAGGGTTGGATATTTTAGAGTTAGCGGAAGAATTTAACATTTCTTTTATTCTGTTAGAACAATGGGAGGTTCATGGCATTCCTGCTGAGTTTATCCAAACGTGCTGTGATTATTTTGAAGTCTCAAATTCACTTTTTAGCGAGCTTGTAAATAGCGACTATGAACTTGAAAAGTTAATCGAAAGCTATCTTTTTCCACAAGCTATAGAAAATTTATCTACCCATAAAACTACTCAAACTGAAAACTTAGATTTACCTAATGAACGCTTTGAATTGAGTTGGTTAAGCGGTAAAAGCCAACTTCCCTATGTTAAATATGAACGTTTAAAACTGATTAATATCGGCATTTATGAAGAGTTGGAAATTGAATTTAATCACGATTTAACGGTACTGATTGGTTTGAATGGTGCGGGTAAAACCACGATCCTTAAAGCAATTGCATTAGCTACGTTAGGAGGTGAACAAGCAAATACCGAAACAGATTCGGTGGCTGACTTATTACGGATTACAGCAAAAGGCGTTTGGCAGGCAAAAGGGATTATTGAGCTTTCAATAAGCATTGACGATGAAGTTTATGAAAATAAAATTGAATTAAGCTATAACAGTGATACTGAAAAGGTGGATATAAAAGGAGAACGTTTTGATGCATTATTCGATGCGGAAGGACACTTGCTCAATTTAACATTAGGAATTGGTGAACAGAGGATTGTCAGCCTTAAAAAGCCGCATAATTTAGGAATCGAAGCTACACAACCCAAGGTAAAATATCTACTGCCTTTAATTACCAATGAGATACAGGCATGTATTGCTCATTTCGCATCTTGGTTAGGTAATTTGGCGTTGTCAGCCAATGAAGGTAATGAGGAGAGTCAACAAGCAATTGAGGAGAGTTTTAAGATTTTTTCTTCCTTAATGCAAGAGTCTATCCAATTTGCAGGTTTAACAAGCGTTGATCCCCTTGAATTATGGATTGAGCTGCAAAGCTCTAATCAAACCATACCGCTACGATTATATAGTCAAGGGTATCAAGCGGTAATGGGGTGGGTTGGCTATATTGTTCAGCGTGTATTTGAAGCCTATTCAGGACGATCCAATCCTTTGTTACAGCCCGCCATTATTATCATTGATGAGATTGACCAATTACTTCACGTCAAATGGCAACAAAATATTCTCAGTGTTTTAACTGAGTTTTTCCCTAGAACACAATGGATAATCACAACGCATTCCCCAATGGTAATAACAGGTTTAGATCAGGGAAAAGTCGTTCAGTTACATCAAAATGAAGAAGGTAAGTACATCGCAGAAAAAAATACGGTAGATTTATGGCTATGGCAATACGGTGATGTGGTGCGTTATTTGTTTGAAGTTTCTCCTAAAAAACTTGCTACCGAACAGCAGGAACAAAGACTTAGAGAAAAAATTTCTGATCTTAAACGACTTTCTACGCTGACTTTCGAGCAACAACAAGATTTGCCACGTTTGGAAATGCAATTGGAACGAGTCCAAAAAAGCCGTGCTTTTGTTGATGATTTGTATGCTCAGCAGCAAAAATTGCAAGCCAAAGAACAGGAGTTGGCGGCATTGATTACCAGTTTGAGTCAACAAGTATCTCATTAAAGTTATGCAGTTTATTAAACGAAGTGCTTGCCCACAATTATTGGCAGATAATAAGTTAGAGTGGACTATTCCGTGGATAGTTTTTTATCGTATAGGTGTAGAAAAAGTTCCTCCCAAACTACCCTCAGTTGCTCATTGGCGCAAACCTGAAATACGCATTGTTTTAATTAATGATTTTCATAATAACTGTGGCTTTTGTGGTGAATCGATACCGACACCATTATCAGAAGATACAGAGGCACAAAATACGGAACGAGTTAGCATTGGCGATGTAGAACATTTAAAACCCAAATCGAAGTATCCAGAACTTGTTTATGAGTGGAGCAACTATCTTTGGTCATGTAAGCCTTGCAATTTTCTAAAAAAAGAGTTTTTTAATAAAAACTACCCGTTTCTAAATCCTTGCTGTGAAGAAGATTGCGCAAATTTAGTATTTATTGAAGATACTGGGCGTTATGAACTTAGGGATGTAATTGCTGATGATGACTATTGGACGAAAAGGATAAAGCATACTGAACAAAAAACGATGCTAAATGTTGATGAGTTATGCCGTAAGCGTCGATTGAAAATTGGTTCGCTGCGAAAAAGCTTTGAATCTATCGCAAGGTTATTACCTATTTTGCTAAATAATAGTAATGCAAACTTTTCCTTCATATTACAAAAACAAATTGATGACAGCCTTGCTGAAATTTTAGCTATTATGAATAGCCCTGACTTTCATTTGTTATTGCAAAATTATTATCAATCGTTCTGCCAAGAATATCCACTTGTTAAAAGTTGTTTACTGCGGTAGACATGAAAAGGCGAACCCCGTCATTTTAGGCTGATAATTGATGGGGTTCGCTACACACGTTCCATCCATCCTAAATCTACTAACTTTCTATTTTCTGTCATTCGTAATTCTTAGGTGATTGTCTCTTTTGGGTCGAACTGAGACAGTCAATGTCTGATGCAGTTGAGACTAATTTTGGCAATTGTCAGATCAAATTCAGAGTTTTACATCTTAGGTTTGGCCCGATCACTCAATTGGCCTTATTATGTTCGTTTTCATTCGTTTTAATATAGCCCTGCATCTATGACCTACGCTACCCGTACAGACTTGTTCCGCCCAGAAATCCTAGCCATGTCCGCCTATAAAGTTGCCGATGCCAGCGGCATGATTAAGTTGGATGCTATGGAAAACCCTTATGGTTGGCCTGAAGATATTAAAACAAGCTGGTTGGCGGCGATTCAGGATTGCCCGTTAAACCGTTACCCTGACCCTGAAGCCCAGCAATTACGGGCAACGCTTAGGGAATTGGAAAACATCCCCGAAGCCTTTGATATTTTGCTCGGCAATGGTTCGGATGAAATCATCCAAATGCTGTTGATGGCCTTGCCAGCTAACGCGTGTGTGTTAGCTCCTGCTCCCGGCTTTGTCATGTACAAGCAATTGAGCGATAGCTTAAGCCTGCGCTATCAGGCCATCCCTGTAGTCGCGGATAGTTTTGGTTTGGATTTGCCCGCCATGCTGATGGCGATTGCCGAACATCAGCCCTCAGTGATTTTTATCGCCTACCCCAATAATCCGACTGGTAACTTGTTTGACAGTCAAGCGATAGAGGCGATTATTCAAGCCGCCCAAGGTTTGGTGGTGATAGATGAGGCTTACGCGCCTTTTGCCAATGCCAGCTTTATGGACAAATTGGCGATGTATGACAATTTGCTGGTGATGCGCACCGTGTCCAAATTGGGTTTGGCAGGTTTACGCTTAGGCTATTTGGTCGGCAAGCCCTACTGGTTGGAGCAACTTAACAAAATCCGCTTGCCTTACAATATCAATAGCCTGACCCAAATTACCGCCGATTTTGCTTTGAATAATAAGTCGTTGTTCGATAAGCAAACTCAACAAATTTGTGCACAACGGACACTGCTTTTGGCACAGCTTAATGCGTTGGATGGGCTAGTCGCCTATCCTAGCGCGGCAAATTTTATCTTGTTCAGAACCCTACCCAGACAAGCCGACGTTATTTTCGCTTCGCTAAAAGCCCAAGGAGTATTGATTAAGAATTTAAGCCCACAAGGTGGTTTGCTCGCCGATTGCTTGCGTGTCACCGTGGGTACGCCTGAGGAAAATGCCGCCTTTATGAAAGCGTTGCACCATAGCTTGGGGTTAGGGGGTTAGCAAAGCTAGCGGCAAGCTGCTGATGATTTAATAACCTGAAATTTATTTCATCCTAAGCTATTGATATTAATAATATCCTTACAAAATTTTTGCCGATACTCCTGCATCGGCTTGGCAGGTTCCATATCCTTCCGTGACCAACCGTTTTCTAAACCCAAAAAAGAAAGCCGTTAAAGTTTTAATATAAGAAAATACTCTTTTTAATAAAAAATATTGACTCTATGAAGCAACAACCGTTTGAACGCAGTAAACATCTATATACAAATGAAGCATTTACAGAATTAGTAAAAGATGCGGTCAGGTTTTTCAACGGTACGCCTGTACATACACTCCCGCCGCCCGAATCTTTTTTGGGGACAGGTGTTTATGCCTTGTACTACATAGGGCAAAATTCTTTATACAAACGATATGCTGAGCTAAATCGCCTTTCCTATAACTACCCTATTTATGTAGGCAAGGCCGTTCCCAAAGGATGGAGGCAAGCGCGTTCATTAAATCAATCTCGCGAACTTATTGGCCGCCTTCGGGAGCATAGTAGAAGCATTAGCTTGGGTGCAGGACTTGGGCTTGATGACTTCATGTGCCGTTTTGTCATTTTTGACGAAGACGGCTCAGATATGATTGGCACAATCGAGGCCGCTTTAATCAAGCTGAACAAGCCGCTTTGGAATACTGTCGTCGATGGTTTTGGCAATCATGATCCTGGAAGTGGCCGATATGAACAGGCAAAATCAGATTGGGATGTTGTTCACAGCGGCAGGGCTTGGGCAAATAAATGCAAAGGTGTGCATATTGAAAAAAATGCGGTCATTGCCAATATCCAATTTCATTTACAAAGTCTAGGACAGCCACTATGAAAACCCTTGAGATTTTTTCAGGGGCAGGCGGTTTGGCAAAAGGGTTAGAATTATCGGGATTTAAACACGCTGCTTTTGTGGAATTTAATAAACATGCTTGTGCTTCCCTTGCAGAGAATTTTGACCCGAAACGGATTTTTTTTGGCGATATTAAAGACTTTGATTTAAGTAGCCTCAAACAAATTGATATAGTTGCAGGCGGGCCACCCTGCCAACCCTTTTCGTTAGGCGGTAAACATAAAGCCAATGAAGATAGCCGGGATATGTTTCCATTTGCTATACGAGCTATTGAACGGCTTGCCCCTAAAGCATTTGTGTTTGAAAACGTAAAAGGGTTGCTACGTCAAACCTTTTCAGATTATTTTGAATATATTATCTTAAGATTGAGTTATCCAGATTATGCCGCTAAAAAAGGCTTAAACTGGGAGCATCATCTTGATGAACTCCGCAGCATCGATAAATTCGGTTACTCAGGAAAAAAATACGCCGTTACATTTAAGCTAATTAATGCGGCCGATTATGGAGTGCCACAAACCCGCGAACGTGTTGTCATTGTCGGCATTCGGACGGATCTTTGTATACCTTGGTCCTTTCCTTTAGCAACGCATTCGGAAGATAGGCTACTTTGGGATATGTATATAACGGGGGAATATTGGGATCGCCACACCATCCCTAAATCGGCACGGCCTATCTTAACTCCTCTTCTTAAAGAAAAAGCAGTTCGATTGTACGCTAAATATGGCATGTTTGAACCAGCATTAGAGCCGTGGCAAACCATTCGGGATGCTTTGACGGATAGCCCAGATCCAAAATCAAACCACGGTATAATCGATCATGTATTTCGCGATGGCGCGCGTACTTACCCAGGACACACAGGTAGTGATTTTGACTGGCCGTCAAAAACAATTAAAGCCGGAAGCCATGGTGTTCCGGGAGGAGAGAACATGATCCGGTTCAATGATGGGAGCGTTCGCTACCTGACTACCTTTGAAGCGAAACGGATACAAACTTTTCCTGATGATTTTGTTATTAAAGGTGCGTGGGGAGAAGCCATGCGCCAAATTGGCAATGCGGTTCCTGTATTGCTTGCAAGAAAGATTGGTAATGAGTTGGCAAAAAAAATCTTGCTGTAGCAATCAGGTTGGTGCAAGTTTAAAAAGCCGGATATTGCCTAATACTACACCCATAATTACAGGTGACACTTAGAACCGTCTAATTCAGACGAATTAATTGCCCGGCTAGGCACTGCCTGTCACCTTAACGTAACTGTCCAAAAGCAATGCCATAATGGTTAACCAGCAAGCCAAACTGGTTAAGCTATTTTTAACAATATATTATGGAAATTTTGCTAATGGCCTCTTTTGCCCTGAAAAAAACCTATCATCGAAGCCGCCACCCAGCCATGATTTTGGCTGTCGGGCTGTTGTTGGCTACACCCAGTTTTGCTGATCCCAGCCCTGCCGAGTTAGCTATCCAAGACCTTATTGGCCGCGCCCAAACCGCATTGGCCAGCGGCCACTCCCAACAAGCCGCTGAGTTTTACGAAAAAGCGGCTGGGATGGGCGAATCGGCAGTGGCGGAAATCGGCATGGTACGGGCTTATTTACAAGCCGGCGAGTTTAGAAAAACCATCGCTTTTGGCAATTTGGTCGCTGCCGAACACCCCGATGTCAACGATACCGCCGCGTTACTGGCTTACTTGGAAGACCGCGAAGGCCAAACCGCCCCCGCCTTGGCGAAACTTGGCGAGGCGTTAAAAAATCACCCTAACGATGCGGCTTTATTGGGGGCGTATGCCGAAATCCTCATTGATCGGATGGCCTTGCCGCAAGCGGTGCGCGAATTGGATGGGTGGATCGCCAAAAATCCCCCTCACGGTGATATGTATCGGCTCCGCGCCCGTGCGGCATTAGCGGCTGGCAATAGCGAAGAGGTGGTGCTGTGGCGGCAAAAAGCCGCAGCAGCTTACGAGGCTAATGGGGAGTTGGCTGCGGCAAAACCGTTACGCACTTGGTTAGGAGGTTTATCCGGTGCTGCGCTAGTAGCAACTGATGGCCCTAAGCCGACAACCCCTGCCGCCAGCCAAACATCACGGTGGCCCGCGCCCTTTTTTGCCGCTTTCCCCGTCACTACTGACCAGATAAAATCCGGTAACGGCTTTGTGGTCGATCAAGGGCGCAAGGTTGTGACCTATGCCAGCCTAGTAGCTAATGGGGCTAAGGAGGTGTGGGTGCGTAATGGCTTGGGCGAAATCCGCGTTGCCCAGGTCGAAAAGATTTTGCCCAGCCAAGGTTTGGCGTTATTGCGTTTGCCGCAACCCTATCCTAAAGCGTGGAGTTTGCCCGCCTTAACGCCTATGCCGAAACAGCTGAAATTTTGCTTTGTGTTCGGTTATCCGGTCACAGATAGCCTAGAAGCCAGCTATCCTCTGGTAGCCCCTAGTATTGTGGTTCGGCCTGAGGTCGGGGTGGGCGGCTTGATGCAGATGAGCGGTTCATTGGGCGCGGGTAACAGTGGTAGCCCAGTGTTTGATCTGTCCGGCCAGTTAATCGGTATGACGCTAGGCCAACAAGAGCCGCTACAAGGCATTGCTGACCGGAACAGCTTGCTAGGTAAAGGTTCATTCGCGGTTCGCGCCGAAGCGTTGCGAAGTTTATTGCCTAAGGCAGCGCAAGCCCGTCTTAAGCCAAGCAAAAAGCACCCAGCCAATCCGTCAATTGAAGAGTTATACGAAAAATTGCAGCCCGCTGTGGTTATGGTGGTGGTTGCCCACTAAACGCTCATAAAAAAAGCCGCACCCTTTGGGTGCGGCTTTCTTAGTGTACTACTGACAATGAACGCTTATGGCAGTTTAACTATACGCGGTGTGTGCAACAGAGCCGCGCTAGGGTCATAGGCGATATTAGGCGCTTTAAATTGCGCTAAATA
>JACXTQ010000295.1 GCA_016919605.1 Methylovulum sp. | reverse complement strand
GACGCAAGGGTGCGGATTGTAATGCCCAATGCTACACTAAGCGCAAGATTAAACACAACGGAATCGACATGGCGCAAGATCCCCAAAACCTTATCTGGATAGACTTGGAAATGACCGGGCTTAATCCTGATATAGACCTTATTATTGAAATGGCAACTATTGTCACTGACAAGGAGCTAAATATTTTGGCACAGGGGCCGGTTATCGCCGTGCACCAGTCGGATCAAGCTTTAGACGCGATGGATGACTGGAACCAAGAGCATCACGGGGCATCGGGCCTGATAGCCAGGGTTAAGGCCTCGACCATTGAAGCCGCCGAAGCGGAAGCGTTGACCTTGGCATTTTTGCAGCAATGGCTACCGGAGCGGACATCACCGATGTGCGGCAACACCATCGGCCAAGACCGCCGCTTTTTATACCGTTATATGCCTAAGCTGGAGGCTTTTTTCCATTATCGCAGTATTGATGTGTCCACCTTGAAAGAATTGGCGGCGCGTTGGGCGCCGGCGCTTAAGGACGGCTTCCAAAAACAGACCAAGCATCAGGCCTTGGACGACATCATCGAGTCGATTGAAGAATTGCGCTATTACCGGACGCATTTTCTTAAATTCTAGCGATGGGGCAGTTGTTCGCGGTCGCATTCGGCGGCGCTTGCGGAGCGGTGCTACGGTTTATGGTGTCCACTGGGGTTTATCACTGGTTGGGGCGCGGTTTCCCTTATGGCACGTTGGCGGTCAACGTTATCGGCTCCTTGTTGCTGGGTTTGCTGACCGAAGCCCTGGTGCTGAACCGTATCGCCTTCGCATTGGATTATCGGGCAGCGATCTTGGTCGGTTTTATCGGCGCGTTCACCACCTTTTCGACCTTTTCCTTGGAAACCGTTTACCTGCTCCAGCAAGGCCACCTCAGTAAGGCGTTGCTGAATGTGGCGGTCAGTGTCGCCATTTGCTTGTTGGCGATTTGGTTAGGTTTATTATGCGGCAAGGCGTTGGCTAGCAAAACGCTGGTCGGGTCATCTGGATTGTTTCCTTGCGGCATCATTATCGTCAATGCTTTTGGGGCGTTGTTGATTAGTGTCGTCACCAGCCTATTGTTGCCGAAAGTGCCGATAGCTATCGAACAGCAATTGGCCTTAATTATTATCATGGGTTTTGCTTATCTGGGTCTGTCCGGCTTATATGTATTGCTATACTTATTGGAACACGGTTATTCATACCCCGCCCAAGCTCTGGCTATGTCGCTGGGCTTTGTCAGTAACACAGCAGCTTGTGCGCTGGTGATGTGGCTGGGATGGTGGGTTGTTAAAGCCTGTGAACATTGGCGCTAATACTTATTCGTCAGCGATGCCGTTCCCATGCTCAGACTATTTTTATATCTTATTTAATTTTAAAAGGTAACTATGCTAGACCCCCGTTTATTCAGAACCGAACTTGATTTTGTCACGCAGCAATTGCAGCGCCGCCATTTTGCTTTTGATGCCAGCGCTTACACCGCCTTGGAAACTCGGCGTAAAGACATTCAAGTGAGAACCCAAGAATTGCAAAACGAGCGCAATAGCCGCTCGAAAGCGATTGGGCAAGCTAAGGCGAAGGGTGAAAGTGTCGAGGCGTTGATGGCGCATGTCCAGCAAATAGGTGAAGAGCTGAAAGCGGCGGAAGTGGCGTTAACTGATATTCAAACGGCAATGATGGCGTTGATGGAAAGTATTCCTAATATTCTTGACGCATCCGTACCCGACGGCAAGGATGAAGCAGCTAATCTTGAAATCAGCCGCTGGGGCGAGTTGCCTCAGTTTGATTTTACGCCTAAAGACCATGTCGATTTAGGGGTCAGCAAAGGCATGGAGTTTGAACTGGGTGTAAAAATAGCCGGTAGCCGTTTTGTGGTGCTCAATGGCGGCTTGGCACGGTTACAACGGGCGATCATCCAATTGATGCTGGACACCCATAGCACCGAGCATGGTTATTCGGAAGTGTATGTGCCTTATCTGGTCAACACTGAGAGCCTGTATGGCACGGGGCAGTTGCCAAAATTCGCCGAAGATTTGTTCAAGGTTGCCGAAGAGCCGCCGTTATACTTGATCCCTACTGCCGAAGTGCCGGTGACTAACATTGTCCGCGACACCATCATTGACGCTAAGGAATTGCCTCTGAAATTTGTCTGTCATAGCCCATGTTTCCGCAGTGAAGCGGGTGCTTATGGCCGTGATGTGCGTGGTATGATTCGCCAGCATCAGTTTGAGAAAGTCGAGATTGTGCAAATCGTCAAACCGGAAGAGTCGGAGCAGGCGCATGAGGAATTGACCCAACATGCCGAGCGCATTTTGCAAAAGCTCAAACTGCCATACCGCCGGATGCTGTTGTGTGCAGGTGATACCGGCTTTTCCGCCAACAAAACGTTTGACTTGGAAGTCTGGTTGCCAGGGCAGGGTGCGTATCGGGAAATCTCTTCTTGTAGCAACTTTAAGGATTTTCAAGCCCGCCGCCTGCAAGCGCGGTGGCGTAATCCTGAAACGGGCAAGCCTGAGTTGGTGCATACCCTCAACGGCTCCGGCCTCGCGGCAGGTCGGACGCTGATCGCCATTATGGAAAACTATCAGGATGCCGATGGGCGCATCCATGTCCCTGAGGCTTTATTGCCCTATATGGGCGGTTTGACCGTTATCGGTTAAGCCCGCCACCTTATCCGGTCATCGTGCCGGATTTTTAATCCACAAAGGAGTTAGGTTAATGCCTAAAAAATTCGGCTTTATCGTGTTGGCGCTGATTTTGGGCTTGGCTGCAAATGCTTGGGCGGAGGAAGCCGCAACGGCAGAAGCCGCCGTGCGGCAAGCTGCCGAGCACGGTGATGCCAAGGCGCAAGCCAAGCTGGGGGCTATGCACTTGCTAGGCAATGGCTTGGACAAAAACGAGCCGCTGGCGGTCGAGTGGCTGTTAAAAGCCGCCAAGCAAGGCAATGTCGATGCCCAAGTGCTGGTTGCCGCCCTGTTTGACCGGGGCATAGGTGTCACCAGTGATATTAAGCAAGGCACTTATTGGTACGAGCAAGCGGCGGCACAAGGCCATACCACTGCCCAGGCTATTTTGGGCAAAAATCCGGTGGCTGCGGGTGGAGTGGCGTTCAGTTACCAAAAAATGCGCCTGAGCGCCGCCAAACAAATCCCGACCGAATACGCGAAAAAAATCTTACTGAGCAAATAATTCCCCCATGACCATCATTACCCGTTTTGCCCCTAGCCCGACTGGCTACCTGCATGTTGGCGGTGCCCGCACCGCTTTGTTTTCTTGGCTGTATGCGCGTAAACACGGCGGCACGTTCATTTTACGCATTGAAGACACCGATTTGGAGCGTTCCTCACAAGCCTCGGTGGATGCCATTTTGCAAGGCATGGACTGGCTAGGGCTAGACTATGACCAGGGCCCGTATTATCAGACCCAACGCTTTGACCGCTATAAAGAGGTGATCCAACAATTGTTGGCGCAAGGCGATGCCTATTACTGCTATTGCAGCAAGGAAGAACTGGAGCAATTGCGCAGCGAACAAATGGCGAACAAGGAAAAACCACGTTATAACGGCAAATGCCGTGACCATGCGGTAGCGATTGAGGGCAGGGAGCCGGTGATCCGCTTTAAGAACCCGACTGATGGTGTGGTGACTATCCCTGATTTGGTCAAAGGCACGATTGTGGTCGCCAATAAGGAGCTGGATGATTTGATTATCGCCAGAGGTGATGGTACGCCGACATATAACTTGACGGTGGTGGTTGATGATATGGATATGGGCGTGACCCATGTCATCCGAGGTGATGACCATATCAACAATACGCCCCGGCAAATGAACATTTTGCAGGCTCTGGGCGCAGCAGTGCCTCAATACGCGCATTTGCCGATGATTCTGGGCGCTGACGGCGCACGCTTGTCAAAACGTCATGGTGCGGTCAGTGTCATGCAATTTCGTGATGACGGCTATTTGCCGGAAGCCCTACTCAATTATCTGGTGCGCTTGGGATGGTCGCATGGCGATCAGGAAATTTTTTCCATCGCCGAAATGGTTGATTTTTTTGAGTTGGCTGATGTCAATGGCGCGGCTTCGACCTTTAACATGGATAAGCTGTTATGGTTGAACCACCACTATATCATGCACAGCGACCCTGAGCAGGTTGCCAAGCATTTGCTGTGGCATATCGAACAACGCGGTATAGATCCCGCTGACGGGCCGACATTGGCCGATGTGGTCAAGGCTCAACGAGAACGCAGCAAAACCCTGGTGGACATGGCTAATGCCAGTGTCTATTTTTATCAAGAATTCGAGGCTTACGATGACAAGGCCGCAAAAAAAGCCTTTACCGAAGATGCCGATGAAGTGCTGGCGCGTATTTATGAGGCCTTTGCCGCAGTGAATGACTGGCAAGGCGAGTTGCTACACCAAATCATTGTCGATCTGGCTCAGGTGCTGAATTTGAACATGGGCAAAGTTGCGCAGCCGTTGCGGGTGGCAGTTTGTGGTTCTGGCGTTTCGCCGGCCATTGATATCACTTTATCTTTGTTAGGTAAGGAAAAAACCTTAAACAGGATACAAAAAGCCATTGGCTTTATAAAAAATCAAAAATAATGCTGGACAAGCCAGAAAAATCCTGTAAAATGGCTGGCTTTACTGAGGGGCCATAGCTCAGCTGGGAGAGCGCTTGCATGGCATGCAAGAGGTCAGGAGTTCGATCCTCCTTGGCTCCACCACCGTTTAAAGTCATCATATATCGTCTAGTCCCCATCGTCTAGCGGCCTAGGACATCGCCCTTTCACGGCGAGAACAGGGGTTCGAACCCCCTTGGGGACGCCATTATTTGACTGTTGTAACTTTATAGGCTGGACTAAAACCAATTTAGTCCCCATCGTCTAGCGGCCTAGGACATCGCCCTTTCACGGCGAGAACAGGGGTTCGAACCCCCTTGGGGACGCCATACACAAAAAAGGCTGTCGTTTGATAGCCTTTTTTTATGTCCATAGCTTTGCCTCCTAGGATTTAGGCCATGACCGCTTGGTAATGTTATTTCGAGGGCGCAAAAATAATTGCGCCCTTTTGCCATTTAATGTCGCTATATTCAGTTTTTGGGTGTGTTTTTATGCTAGAATCGGACACTGAAG
>JACXTQ010000294.1 GCA_016919605.1 Methylovulum sp. | reverse complement strand
GCCTCACCGCCGCACTGGATTCGCTGAAACAAAACACCCAGCGTATTATTTCTTTTTTCCATCTGCCAGACACCCAGTATGCCGCCGGTGTCGCTTAATCAGCTTCGGACTCTATAAAGCTTGGTAAACTTGTTCTTGGCTATCGTGCAGCAAATTTTTTAGGATTTCTTCACGAAACAAATGCGAGGTGTACTCATAGGTCAAACCGATAACCACCGCGACAATCAAGGCGATTGATAAATATTCAGCCCAATTTCTTAGGACTTCTGGCAACATGGGCTGAAAATACTTAAGAAAAAATGCGCAAAGCAAAATTATCCCAAAAATCAAAAAAGGGATGACTGCGTAATTTTTATGTTTTGAGGATGCCATAATTGTGTCCGAGAAGGTGCTGTATGGGAAATGGCTATGTGGACAATTGGTCATTAAATTCCCAGAGCCTTATCAGGAAGTCATTAGCCTAAAGGGCTTATCAGATACTATTTCCCCAACGCACTCAGTACGATAGCGTACATAAACGTGATGGGTTGGGTTGATGTTTTCAAGATTTGGCGCATTATTATGTGCGCCAACGAACTGAATTGTTTGAGGTCTAGGTTTATGCTATCCAAGCTCAAGGTATACCACTAACGACTTAAAGTTAGTTTTGGGTTTGCCTTGAAAGCGACTGCATCACACTTTCACTTAAGGATTTTCTATGAACCGATTGATTATACTGTCTGCCCTGATTGCCGTATTCGGCCTTGCCGCCTGTGACCAGCCCACTGTCGTCAACGTGCCGGCAGGCCCTGCCGGACCCGTAGGCGCTAAGGGGGCGACAGGTAACGAAGGTGCTCAGGGTAACCAAGGCAATACGGGAGCCCAAGGTGACACGGGGGCAGTAAAGGCGAAGCCGGCAAGCCAGGTGATAGCACCACAGTGATCGTCACACCACCAGCAAAACCTGAAAACTAATCCATACCTTCATGAGGAATCAAAGAACTCTGTTGATTCCTCATGATTCAAGCCTTCTTCAACGCCCAATCCGATCAAAACATCAATTTGTTAAAGCACTAATTTGCCCGTTTCGATAACGTGCCAACGCCCACAGCGGAAAATAAGTGTTATAGCCATGATATTTCAGATAAAAAACCTTGGGAAAACCAGGGGCATTCGCGTTGTCATCGTGCCACACGCCATCGGTTTGCTGGGTTTTTAACAAATAATCCACACCTGCAGCAACTTCCGCGCCCTTGGTGTCACCTACCGCCAGCAAGGCCAAAATAGCCAATGACGTATGGAATGCAGTGCTAGTGGAAAATTCTCCGCGCAAATGGGCATGCTCATAACTCAGGTTGTCTTCACCCCAGCCGCCATCGTGGCGTTGCTTTAATTTTAGCCAGGTAACGGCTTTGCGGACGCTAGGGTCATTAATGCCTATCCCCACACTGGCAAACCCTGTCAGTACCGACCACGTGCCATAGATATAATTTGTGCCCCAGCGACCAAACCAACTGCCATCGGCTTCCTGCTCCTTACGCAAAAAGGTGATACAGCGGTCAATTACATTTCGATAGTGCGGATATTGCCGGACTTGCTTGCCAAGCAGTAGCAAGCAACGAGCACTGACATCAGCGGTGGGCGCATCAATCAATGCCCCGTGGTCGGCAAAGGGGATGTGATTGAGATAATAATGGGTATTGTCCGCGTCAAACGCGCCGTAGCCACCATTGCGTGATTGCATTCCTGCTATCCATACTCCCGCCCGGTCAATATTTTCCTTAAAAGCCAAGTCTTCGCTTTGCATCAAAGCCAAGGCCACAACTGCCGTATCATCCACATCTGGATAATAGCTGTTGCCGAACTGGAAGGCCCAACCGCCGCCCGGCAAATCAGGCCGCTGGATTTGCCAATCACCCGCTTCATGGTACAACTGTTTGCTTGCCAACCAATGTAGTGCGAGTTTAAGAGAATACTCAGTGTGCTGATGGCATTCATGGCGTTCAAGTTCCTGCAACACCAAAACCGCCAAGCCGGTATCCCATATTGGCGACACACAAGGTTGGCAGTAAGCGAAATCATCCTTTATCACCAGTAAGCGTTCTATGGCGGCCTTGGCGATATGCCGCTGTTTGTCATCAGTAGGAACCCCTAAATAATCCATTGCTTCATAAGCATTGACCATCGCCGTAAAAATTCCACCCAAGCCGTCATAACCGTTCAAGCGAGCCATGAACCAAGCCCGTGCCTTCGCTGTTGCCTTACGACGGATGAAACGAGGAATCAAGGGCTCTAAGCATCGTCCCATCAGGTCTAATGCCAAAATGCTTTTGCCTAAAAGCGTTTTTACATGGGAAAAATAATTTTTCTCCTGTTCTGGTGGCGTTACAAACAACTCGGCGACCCCTATTTTATGTGGGTTTCGCGCCTGGACTTTGTAAGTGCAGAGGATGAATAACGGCACCATGACCGTGCGTGACCAATAGGCGACTTTGTCCAAATGAAAGGGAAACCATTTGGGTAGCAACATAATTTCTACAGGCATAAAAGGCACGCCGCGCCAAGGGAGCTGTCCGTACATCGCCAGTAAAATGCGCGTGAAGACATTGGCCCGCGCCGCGCCACCTTGCGCCAATATCCACTCGCGAGCTTTAACCAAATGGACGGCTTGAGCCGTATCTCCGGCCATTTTTAGCGCGTAATACGCTTTGATAGTACAACTGAGATCCCCAGCACCGCCGTTAAACAGTGGATAACTACCATCAACACGTTGTTGTGAACGTAGGAAATGGGCGATTTTAGCTTGGAGTGTCGAGTCTATTTCGTTGACGAAGTGCATCATGAGAATGTATTCGGCGGGAATCGTGCAATCCGCTTCAAGCTCAAACACCCAATAACCCTCCTCATGTTGCAAGGCTAACAGTTGCGCTTGGGCGTGGGCAATGGCTCTGTCCAGTTTTGATGGGTAATGGCTTTTAGAGCCAATGGAGACAGAATCCAAGGGAGTGGCTGAAGAATTCTCTCTAAACATATTAGATACTTTTTTGATGGCAGGTAAGCACAAGGCATTGACTAAGCGTCAAATCACCACAACAAGGTTTTTCTCCTTGTTGTGGATAATCTTTATCCGTAGTAGGGATGGGGTTATCTCCAATTCCTGTGCCAACCACGGGTTGGATGACGCCACCCCCAACCTTGTTGCGGATGGTTTTGCCACGCATAACCAGGGCCAGGCCTTGGATAAGTGGGCCTGACATTAACCACGCCGCCAACAGGGCGGACACCAACCGGTGCCACTGCGCATCCGGCTAAAAATAGAGCCATAAAAAAGGCTAGGGGCATTGCTTTCATAGAATATCCGCTTAAAAAATGATTTTTGAGATAAACCGCCGTGATGTTGAAACATTAAAAGTTTGGATGGTTTATAGCGGTTTTTTATTTGCAAACAGATTATCGACTTATCTTTAAAAAGCTTCTGTTCGCTGGGATACATAAAGGTGTTATGACTCATGTAGCGAATTATGTGATGGCATAAGTGTTGGTTTTGTTGAACTTAAATTTATAGGATTTTCGCTATGCCGCTGAATACGCCTTAATTGTCGGATTATCCAATTCGGCTCTTAAGTATTCGGCAAACAAATTGCTCCTGATTTAGGCCCTGTTGACATAACTTGACGCAACCAAATCAAGGCGGAGACGAAGCAAAGGAACCCCCTCTAGTTGCGTGTAAGCTTTTCGAAGCGGGAGAAGATACGGCGGTAGTGCTTTATTTTGCCGAAGAAACACTTGATGGCATGGCGTCCCTTATAAGAGGCCCAGTTGCATTCGCGGGGTTCGGTGCGGTTGGCGGTGGGATGACCATCCCCATGCCACGGGCTTTGATGGCTTCAACCAGCTCGTCGCAGTCGTAGCCTTTGTTGCCGCCTAGCACTTCGGCCTCTTCCGAGGCGAGTTCCAACAGGGCTTCAGCTTGGTCGATGTCGCTTTTTTGGCCTCTCGTCAGGATGAAGCCCAACGTGAGGCCCAGCGCGTCGGTGAGGGCGTGGACTTTGGTGCTGAAACCGCCCCGGGAGCGTCCCAGAGCCTCGGCCTCGGCGTTGCTGCCAGCCGCCCCCGCTGCGCAGGCGTGGGCGCGGTTGATAGTAGAAT
>JACXTQ010000293.1 GCA_016919605.1 Methylovulum sp. | reverse complement strand
CCATGCCTGCGGCCTTGGTTTGCACGGCTTTGCATTTGGCGGTTTGTCAGCGCCAACCCGTCGCCGGTCTAATCGTTCATTCAGATCGTGGCAGCCAATATGCGAGCCAAGATTACCGGCAGTTACTGGACAAACACGGCTTGGTGGGTAGCATGAGCCGTAAGGGAAATTGTTGGGATACTCAGTATAAAATACTATTGAACGTTCGGCCCAACCTGACCCGTGCTGGGATTGGTGTCATTGCCTTTGTGTTGACCTGTCGGTTGGTTTCCGGCGTTCCCCGATTATCACCGGGTCCATCGCTTGTGACCTAATAGGAGCTTTGTGCTGCATATTGAGTGTCTTGTCCTGGCTGATGGAACAGGTGTATTACCTAACCAGACTTTCAAGGGGCTTTAAAATGGCAAAACAACCCCTACAACATGAAGTTATTCTTGGTGTCGACACGCATTTAGATAGCCATGTCGGTGTGCTTATTGACTATCGTGGTCAATGGCTTGGCGCTTTGTCTATTCAGGCTAATCCAGCCGGATATAGTGAATTGTTACGTTGGGCGCAATCCTTCGGTAATTTACTTCAGGCAGGCGTCGAAGGCACCGGCGCCTATGGCGCCGGTCTTTTTCAGTTCCTATACGCTGATGCCATTGAAGTGTTCGAAGTCAACCGGCCAGATCGCAGTCAGCGGGGTTGCCAAGGTAAATCAGATCCCACTGATGCAGAGAGTGCCGCGCGCACGGTCCTCTCGGGAAAAGCGCTGGCAATCCCCAAGTCACAGAAGGGGGCTGCCGAGGCGATGCGGACGTTGTCAGTCGCCAGGCGAAGTGCTGTGAAAGCCAGGACACAGGCGATTAACCAATTACGGGCGCTACTAATCAGCGCACCAGACACTATACGAAACAAACTCTGGAAATCCAAACCTGACCAATGCGTCAAGGGTTGCGTGCAGCTAGAAACCTTAGGGGATACAGCCGCCCTTCAAGCATTGGCCATGACTCTTCGGCTACTGGCTAAACGATGGTTGTATTTGACAACCGAACTGTGTCAACTTGACAAAACCTTGGAATCCTTAACACGAGAGGCTGCTAAACGCTTGCGCAGCCAATTTGGTGTTGGCCTACAAACAGCCGCTACGCTGCTCGCTGTTGCTGGCGATAATCCTGAGCGTTTGCACAGTGAAGCCGCGCTCGCCGCTTTATGTGGCACTAACCCACTACCCGCATCGTCTGGAAAAATGGTACGCCACCGACTTAACCGCAGTGGCGACCGATCCGCCAATAATGCCTTATGGACGATTGCCTTGGTCAGAATGCGCAGTGAACCGCGAACTCGTGCTTATGTCGCTCGCCGAACGGCTGAAGGTAAATCAGTTAAAGAGATTCAGCGTTGCTTGAAGCGCTACATTGTCAGAGAGCTTTACCCGCTTATTCTGGCTGATCTAAAAGATGCCGCTTTCGTTACTTGACATAGGAGCGTCAATAGCGTCATGGAACGCTTCTTTCTTAACTTAAAAATGGAACATGTGTGGCGGCGGGATTATGCGAATCAAGATGAGGCTATTCGCGATGTGACTGATCTTGCCCGGATTTAACGGACTCTCCACTAAGTGACTTTTTTAGGGCAACGAAAACTCATAAGTATATGCTTTGGGATAAACAGTCTTCTAAACTTCTGAATAGTCGGTGCCATCGACGCTTAGCCAGCGATCACAAAGTGCTTGTGCGGCACTAGGAGTGTCGTTGAAAAATTGCTCGCCGATTTTTTGAATAGCCGTAACTAGATCGCTATCTCGAGCCAGATCGGCCACTTTAAATTGTATTTGCCCGGTTTGTTGTGTGCCCATCATTTCACCAGGGCCACGTAATTGTAAGTCCTTTTCGGCAATGACAAAACCGTCATTGCTATCGCGTAAAACACCTAGTCGCTGGCGAACAGAGTTTGACAACGGGCCTTGGTACATCAACAGGCAGTAACTGTCGCCAGCGCCTCGTCCAACTCGACCGCGTAATTGATGCAATTGAGATAGGCCAAGGCGTTCAGGGTTCTCAATGATCATCAGCCCGGCGTTCGGGACATCGACGCCCACTTCTATAACGGTTGTAGCGACTAGCAAGTCGATTTGTTGGTCTTTAAATGCCCGCATTGTGGCGTCTTTATCGACTGATTTCATGCGCCCATGCAATAAGGCAATCCTAACCCTAGGCAAGGTTTCTGTCAGGCGTTCTGCGGTATTTTCGGCAGCTTCGCATTGCAGTATTTCGGACTCTTCAATCAGTGTGCATACCCAGTAGGCTTGCCGAGCCCTGTCTACCCAGCTGTTAATTCTAGCAATTACTTCGTCTCTGCGTTCTGCGGAGATCACGCTGGTTATAACAGCGGTTCTGCCCGGTGGCAATTCATCAATGATAGATACATCCAAGTCGGCATACTGGAGCATTGCCAGTGTGCGTGGAATTGGCGTTGCTGTCATGACTAATTGATGCGGCCTGAACCCAGTTTGTTGGGCTTTTTCCCGCAACGCGAGGCGCTGGTGTACGCCAAAGCGGTGTTGTTCGTCGATAATAATCAAACCCAGCTTATTAAACTGTACACTGTCTTGAAACAAGGCGTGAGTGCCAATGATGATGCCTGTTGTGCCATCCTCCAATGCTTGCAAAATTTCCTGACGCACTTTACCCTTGAGCTGTCCTTTTAATAAAGCCACGTGCACGGCAAAGCCGGAAAACCAAGTACTGAAATTGCGAAAATGCTGTTCGGCCAATAATTCGGTCGGAGCCATCACGGCTACCTGATAACCGGCAATCAGCGCGAGTAATGCGGCGTAAGCTGCAACAATGGTTTTGCCTGAACCGACATCGCCCTGTATCAGGCGCATCATGGGGTGACTTTGGCTGCAATCGGCGGATATTTCGGTGATAACGCGTTGTTGTGCGCTGGTCAGTTGAAAGGGTAAAGAGCGCAGGAAATGTTCAGTAATGGCAGTGTCACATTGAAATGAAGGTGCTTGCCAGGCTTTGGATTTGTTTCTGATTTTGCGAAGACTCAGGTGATGTGCCAGCAACTCTTCAAACGCCAAACGTTTTAATGCGGGTAAGCAGCCATTTTGCAAAGCTTCAATCGAAACTGATTTATCTGGTGTGTGCAGAGTTTGTATAGCGTCAGATAAGCTCGGATATTGATATTGCTTTAACACAGATTCTGGAATCCAGTCGATTAATGCCTGATTAGACAAAATTAGCGCCTGTTTAATCGCTTTTCTCAATGCATTTTGGCTTAGTCCGTCGGTTAGTGGATAAACGGGCGTTAAATGACTTTCAGGAACAAATGCTTCAGAGCCGTTGATGATGGTATATTCAGGATGCACCATCTCCAATTCGGCAAATCCAAAGCGCACCTCGGCAAAGCAACTAATCCAGACCCCCGGTTTGAGAGCGTTATGCTGACCGGCGCTGAAATGGAAGAATCTTAAGGAGATAAATCCTGTATTGTCACGAATCCGGCAAATCAAACTTTTGCGGTTACGGGGTAAAATATCAGTAAACTCGACCTGACCGCAGACCAAAGCGGTCATGCCTGCAGTCAATGAACCGATTGGATGAATACGGGTGCGGTCTTCGTAACGAATCGGTAAATGGAACAGCAAATCCTGAATTCGGCGTAAGCCGAGTTTTTCCAGACGATTGGCGGTTTGTGGGCCTATACCTTTCAGGTGGTATATCGGCTGGTTCATGGAACTCATAAACGGAATAGTGATTGGCAGGAAGTGCTTGCAATTATGGCGTATAAAAGCACGTT
>JACXTQ010000292.1 GCA_016919605.1 Methylovulum sp. | reverse complement strand
TATTTTGTGTTTATGGCCGTGTTTGTCGAGTTGTTTTTTATCGGACGACGCGACAATATTGACAAGGAAGTCTTGCGCCAGCTACAAGCATTGGCGCAAAACCTTAAAATCAAATCATGGATGATTATGTTGCTGATCCTGTATAGCTTGGATTTGCTGGAACATTACTTGCTGTTTCCTGTAGTCATGACCTTGTTGATGCTACGCTACGCCTTATCCACCTATTTGGAAGTGGAAGCCGTTAAAAAACCGTTCTCACGGCAGGGTAGGGATGGGGTTAAGCATTGAACTTGTAAGTTGTATTTTGTAGGGGGGTGGGGCGATAGCCGTATGCACCGTAGTTAGCTAGCACCTTACGCGAGCCGGGGTACGTAGTGTGGGAGCGATGAAAATGGTCAAAAGATTTTTGGGTATCGCTGGTATCTGTATCATTATTCCATTAGCCGCTCTAGTTGGCTATGATCTCTTATATTTTATGCCTCACCGAGCGGATATGAGGCAATTGTTATCTGCGGCAGATTCGGAAAATAAGCATCCGCCTCGGATAGTTACTGACCTTATCTATGTTGCCGATCAAAATGGAACTGCTTTAGCCGCAAACGTGGCACGTCATTTGTTGGTTAGATATACCAAAGCGGCGCACTATAAAATGATGGCTTGGCATGTCAATTTTTTGCTATGGGATGGGTTAGTCCGTTTACATTTATCGAAAGAAGAGCTGTATGCCTACTATTGTTTGCTTAGTTTTAACGGCAAAGATTATGGTGTAAATGAATTGTCAACCCGCCTTTTCGCCAAACCATTAAGCCAGCTCAAGGAGAAAGAAGCCGTTACAATTATTGCGACACTTGCAAGCCCATCGTATTTTTCGAATAATCAAGAGGCTCTTAAAGATTACCAAGATCAGCTGCTTGCTGAATTGTCTGCTGGACGCAGAAAAATTAAATAAACAATGAAAAATAGTTATTGCGGTGGCAAAGATAAGTTTAAATAAATGACATGGTTTGTAGCAAGTATTGTTTCTTATTTTGAAGTAATCGGGGAATCTCAGTCAGAATTTCCCATTTACGAAGATTTTTACCTTTTTGAGGCAAATTCTAAGGTCGAGTTGGATAATAAAATTAAAGAGACTATGCAGGGAATTAACGCAACAGGAACCTCTGGCATTAATTTTGATGGAAAACCTGCGATACAAAAATGTGCAGGGGTGAGAAAAATCAGATCGGTTTACAATGAACCGCCACTTGATATGGATCAAGATCGACCGGGAGATGGCACAGAATTGACACACTCATTTTTGATAGCTAGCTCTCTTAAAGATGTTGAGTTGCATGCACAGGGGGCTGCCGTATCCTTACTTTGTGTTGATGATGCAGCAGTGTAAGTGGTAGGGTGTTTTCTATATACCTTGTGGGCGCTATCCCATTGCCCTACGCGAGCTATTCGGAAGTTTAACTTAAGATCGGTTGTTTTAACGGAATGCGCCTTACCGCGTTTAATAGCAGTGACACGGCGCGTGGAAACGAGGAAATTAATTCCCAAGCCACATTTCATATTCAGCAATACCCTCTTTATTTTTTCCAGAAAACTCAAGCCCTTCAAAATAATGATGATCTTCATCTTTTAAGTACGGATATACCGCTGTGTGCAATTGCCAAAGAATATCCGCATAGGTAAGGAATTTGCCTTTCCCATCAATTCTCACAATCATTGGTATTCTTTCCCATTCAATCAGTTTATTTTTTTCATTGGTTTTGGGCAGAAAATAAGTATACCCGACATCTAATCGCTTTAAAGGCGAAGTTAATGCCAATAACTTCTTATCGAATGGTTCGGGTTCGTTTATTTCAACATAATAAACTGAAATAGCATCGATTAAAGCAGAAGGCGAATCTGGTATGGATTCTTTAAACGACCACGCAACAAATTCAAGCATTAAGTCAGGCTCCATATCAATTTGCCTCTCTGTAAACAAACAATTAATTATCACAAATACGGTAAGGTACATTTCGTAACGCGGTAAGGCGTATCCCGTAACGTGTAAAACCCATTCCCTACGGGTGCAATAGCCGACAGCCGTATTGCACCGTAGGGGCAAGCCTCCCCGTTATTTACAACCCTAACGCCTAGTTAAGACAGTTTCGCCGGGGTCGAACTTTGCCACGCGGGGATTTGCTCAATGGCGCTGTACCAACGGGCTATTTCTGTATAACCTTCCACCGGATACTTCGCCAGCGCCGTCAGCTCCAACAGCGAGGCGACCGAAAAATCCGCCAACGTCAACGTATCGCCGACCAGCCAGTCACGCCCCGTCAAATGCTCTTCCAACACTTTGGCAAAACGATGGAAATTATCGGTCGCTTTTGCTAACTCTGCCGCATCCGGTTCACCTAATTTTAAGGCTCCCTTTAGTATATTCTCAAAAATGAACACGCCACAGGCGCGGCCAAAATGCCCGACTTGCCAAAATTGCCAACGGGTGATGTCCGCATGGATCTTAGGGTCGGCTGGCAACAACGAATTGTCTGGCACTTTGGAACACAGGTACTGCATAATGGCATTGGATTCCCAGAGGACAAAATCGCCGTCAACCAAGGTTGGGATCATGTGGTTAGGGTTCAATTGCAAAAAATCCGCTTGCAAATGTTCGCCTTTCAGCAAATCCACCGCTTGCAACTGACAATCCAAGCCTAAATGGTGCAAAACGGCAATCACACGGCGTGAGTTGGGTGAAATCGGAAAATGATACAGTTTCATACGAAGTCTCCTGGAAGAAAAGATTATTGTCACTTGCTTATTGCAAGTGAAAGGATTTTCACATATAAACTTGTTTTTTGCAAGTATCTATTTATATCTGATGTTTTAAGCCCCTAATGAAAACAGACACGCAAACCTATCGCTCACAATGCCCCCTGTCCATCGCCCTTGAATATATCGGCGACAAATGGAGCCTTATCATCATCCGCGACATGTGCTTAGGCAAAAGCCGCTACTGCGATTTTCAAAACTCCCCCGAAGGCATCCCGACCAACATCCTAGCCAGCCGCCTGCGCGAGTTGGAAGAAAACGGCCTACTGCTCAAGCGGCCTTATCAGGGCAAGCCTGTGCGCTATGAGTATTTTTTAACGCCTAAGGGTGCGGATTTGTTGCCCGTGCTCCAGCACTTGGTGCGCTGGACACAAAAACATGTGGATGGGGCGGGCGAGCCTCCGGCGGGCTTTTTTGAAGCCAAACCGGAGGATTTGTTGACGATGTGGGCACAAGCCCAAAAAACTGAACGCTAACCGCGCGAAGGAAGATAACAGCGCCGCGTTGCCTTGCACAACGCGGGCGGTACGGCCTTAACCGTTTTATTCGGCTTTAGGTGGCGGCGGTGGCGGCATCATGTGATGCGGGCGCATCGTGTCAAACTTTTTTAACTGCTCAGGGGTCAGCACCGCTTGCAAACGCGCCTTGGTCTCTTCATGCACCGCTTCGATTTTAGTGTGTTGCTGCTCAAAAAGCGCATCCATCTTAGTTTGCTGATCGGCGGTCAAGCCCAATTCCTTAGCCATCTTCGCCATCTTTTCGGCATGGTGCGCCTTAAAATCACCACCCCCTTCATGGTCAGGGCCACCGCCCATGCCACCTGCAACCGCCAGCGGAATGCTGAACGCCAACAACAGGCTTAATACTAATTTTTTCATAAGTTTACCTCAATGGTTATCGTGAAAGCAGAACCGTTCATCGCGGTTCTTGGTACATACTATAACCGCATATTAAGCAAGTACTATGGAATTATTGTGCAAAAATGGGGGCGGCTCATGACGTGGGCGCAGGCTCTGCAAGCGGTCATATTCCGCAATATTTAAACAGGTTCGGCATGGAGCTTGATGTCCAAGGCTTTAATCACCTTCAAAACCGTGTCAAAACGTGGCTTATTAGGTCGCCTGCGTCTCCAAACGCCTACCCGCCACAAAGAAAAACCCAAGCAACCGCAAAAATCCCCTATGATATTGCTTTCCTTTGGCTTGCCCACAGACTGTTATCATGATGAGACTATTGTTGTTGCTGTCCTTTTTCTTGCCGATATTGGCCACCCCCCCCGCCAGCGCCGCCGCCAAGCCTGCCCATTCCCACCAGCCACCGCCGTTGCAATGCGTGGCGTTTAGCCCTTATGTCGGCAACATCACCCCTGATTATGGCCCTCGGCCCTCGAAAGAATTGATTGATACCTTGCTGGATAAGATAGTCAAAGATACGCCGTTCCGGTGCATTATGACCTATGGGGTGCTGGATGGCTTGGATTATACCTTTACCGCCGCTAAGGCACGGCATTTGAAGGTGATTGCGATTTTGTGGATAGACAAAGATAGCAAAGTCAATTCGCAGTCCATTTCCACGGGCATCTATCTCGCCCGCACCTTTCCTGACACGATTATTAAGCTCAGTTGCGGTTCGGAAGTGCGCACCCGCCACGGCTACACGCTTGACAGCGAAATCAGCCGCTGCCTGCAAGCCCTGCGCGAGGCCAAGATCAAGCAACCGATAACGACCATTGACACGTGGTGGGAGTGGTGCAACCGTTCGCTTCATTGTGAAAAGACGCTTTTTTCCGACCAAGTGGACTGGGTAGGCATTAATATTTTTCCGTGGTGGGAAAACCTCTATTCCAGTCTTTATCCCTGCACCAGCGCCGCGCAAGCGGCCGATTTCCATCTTGCCCGCTTGCATGAAGTCCGCGCCACCCATCCTGGCAAGGATGTTATCATCACTGAATTTGGCTGGCCCAACGGCCCTGAGAAAACCTCTGCCACCCACAGCAAGACCGGCTATGATTGCGGCATCGCCAGCGCCGACAATCAAGCGCTGGTCGTGCAATCGACCTTTAAGAAGTTAGCCAAAGAACATTTTTCCGGGGTGGCGTTTGAAGCGTTTTCGGAAGACTGGAAATCCAATAATGAAGGCAATTTTGGCAACTATTGGGGGCTTTGCCAAGGTCAGCCGCCGTTTACCTGCAACAAAAAAGTGCTCTTGCCCTAATTTTAAGCACGGCTTAGTAAACATTAGCTTTTTATACTAGGGTTGGGTTTGATAGAATGGCCAAATTGTGCAAAATTACCACGCATTGGCACAGCTTAAGCACTATCATCCATCCGCCCCTTTCCAGCGCTAGACCCGCGCCAACCGTCAAGGTGCGCGGCTTACGGCCTGACTAATCGAAACTTTCTAACATGACGAATGTAAAACTTACCCTACTTGTCCTAATGTCACTGTGCTTATCACTGGTATCAGAAGTCAGTTACAGCCGCCATGCCGCTATTTTAGTCGATGCCGACAACGGCAACATTCTCTATGAGCAAGAGGCCAACCACGCCTGGTTCCCCGCCTCGCTGACCAAGGTCATGACCTTGTACATGACCTTTAGCGCCCTCTCGCAAGGGCAAGTGCAACTGCGCGACAC
>JACXTQ010000291.1 GCA_016919605.1 Methylovulum sp. | reverse complement strand
CTTTAAAGTCAACTCAGCCGACTTGACTATGGGCGCTATGAGCATTTTGGATCGGGTCGCCGCGAGTTTGAACAAGTATCCTGAAAAAGTTGATATTGAAGTACATGGCCATACCAGCAGCGAAGGCAGTGATGCCCATAACCTGAAATTGTCACAAAAACGCTCACAATCTGTGGTCAATTATCTGAAAATGAAACATGTGGCTAATAGATTGGTTGCCAAAGGTTTTGGTGAAAGCCAACCGATTGCCGATAACGTCACCGAACAAGGCCGTTCTTTGAACCGCCGTGTTGAGTTGGTGTGGACGGGTAACTAAGTTTCATAAAACCCTCACTTTAAAAAAAACCCGCCCTTGTGGCGGGTTTTTTTATGCCAATAGGTCGTGTACAGCGGTGGTTTTGGCATAGGATTATGCAAAAAATTAACAGAGTGTGCCATTGCCGCACCCTCTTTAGGCTATAATTTTGGAACCCCATCCGTTTTAGGTGGTTTTTTATTAACAGGAAGTCGTTATCATGCGCTTATCCGCTTCAGAACTTGCCCAAGCTATCCATCATTGCCGTCAATCTTTCCAATCTGCCGCTATTTTTAGCCTGTTCATCAATTTACTGATGTTATTGCCGTCCATTTATATGATGCAGGTGTATGATCGGGTGTTGACCAGTAACAGCACCTCGACCTTACTGATGCTGACATTGCTGGCAATCGTGTTGTTTGCCATGTTAGGCGCGTTGGAATGGGTGCGCTCACAAATTTTAATCCGTGTCAGTACCCGTTTCGACCTGTTGTTGAATGAGCGGCTGTATCGGGTGTTGTTCAGGCAAGCGTTAATCAGCGGCGGCAAAAGCAGCACCCAGCCCTTAAGCGATTTGTTGGCGTTACGGCAGTTTTTGACAGGTAGCGGCTTGTTTGCTTTTTTTGACGCACCGTGGTTGCCCGTTTATATTGGCCTATTGTTTTTGTTCCATCCCGCTTTTGGGGCGGTCGCGGTTGTCTCCGCCGTATTGTTGATTATGCTGGCGATTTGGAATGAGCGGGCGACCCATGATGATTTGGAGCAAGCTAACCGCGTGTCTGTGGAGAGTGCCAATATCACCGCACGTAATTTGCGCAACGCCGAGGTGGTGCATGCTTTGGGTATGTTGCCGGATTTGCTGGCGCGTTGGCAGGACAAGCAACAAAAGTTGATTGTCTTGCAAGCGGGCGCCAGTGAAAAGGCGGGCTTGATTGCCGCTTTGTCAAAAACCTTCCGACTCACTATCCAGTCGTTAATTTTAGGTTTGGGGGCTTGGTTGGCGATAGAAAAACAAATCAGCCCGGGGATGATGATAGGCGGCTCGATTTTATTGGGCCGTGCCTTAGCGCCTATTGATTTGATGATCGGCAGTTGGAAGCAGTTTTTGACGGCGCGTACCGCTTATGATCGTTTAAACACTATCTTGGCGCAATTTCCGGTGGAACCGGAGCGGATGCCTCTGCCCACCCCTAAGGGTGAGTTGCGTGCCGAGCAAGCGGTTATCGTGCCGCCGGGTGCTAAGGTGGCGGTCATTAAGGGCGTTAATTTTGTTATCCGCCCAGGTACGTTTGTCGGTCTGATAGGTTCGAGCGCGTCCGGCAAATCGACGTTGGCACGGGCTTTATTGGGGGTCTGGCCGATTGCCAATGGTGCGGTGCGTTTGGACGGTGCGGATGTGTCGCAATGTGACCGCAGTATGATGGGGCGGCATATTGGCTATCTGCCGCAGGACATTGAGTTGTTTGACGGCACGATTGCCGACAATATCGCCCGTTTTGGCGAGTTGGACAGCAATAAGGTGGTCGTTGCCGCTCAAGCCGCCGGGGTACATGAGATGATTTTGCATTTGCCGCAAGGTTACGATACCGAAATTGGCGGCAGTGGCGGGGCTTTGTCCGCCGGACAGCGGCAGCGGGTCGGTTTGGCACGGGCGTTGTACGGTGATCCGGTGCTGGTGATCTTGGATGAGCCGAACTCCAACCTTGATGACCAAGGTGAGCAAGCGCTGGCCCGTGCCTTAATGGCCTTGAAACAGCGGGGCAGCACCGTTATCGTGATTACCCACCGCGTGGGCATTTTAAGTTTGGTTGACCGCATTATGCTGTTGAACGAGGGTGCCTTGGCAATGGATGGCCCCCGTGATGAAGTGCTGGCAAAACTTAACCAGCGGCAACTACAACCGGCAACACCAGGAACCCCTTCATGACTTCTCTTGATAAACAAACTCTATCTAAGCGGACTATTACCGATCAGCAAACCGCCGTGGACATTAACCGTTATGCCGATGATGGCCCCATCCGCCGCTTTGGCTATCTCATCATCATCCTTATTTTTGGCTTTTTCGGTGTTTGGTCGGTGTTCGCGCCCTTAGGCAGCGCCGCTTTAGCGCCCGGCAGCGTGGCGGTTGAAGGTTATCGGAAAACCGTACAGCATTTGGAAGGCGGCATTGTTAAAGCCTTGCATGTCCGCGATGGCGATACGGTCACTAAAGGCCAAGTGTTGATTGAGCTGGAAGACACCTCTTCGCGGGCGCAATTGGAAACTATGCGCGGCCAATTGTTTTCGGCGCTGGCGCGTGAAGCCCGATTGACCGCCGAACGTGACGGTAAGGCGACTGTCAGTTATGCGACTTTGCTGAAACAAGAAAGCAATGATCCGCGTGCGCAAGAAGCGATGCGCGTCCAAGACCAAGCCTTTGCGGTGCGCAAACATTCGCGCAATGGCGAGATTTCTATCTTGCAAGAGCAGCATCGGCAATTATTGGCGAAAATAGAGGGCATTAAGGCCCAAAAAACTAGCCGCAACAGCTTGGTGGATTCATTGGATAAAGATTTGGTTGACTTTCGCGCCATGCTTAAAGAAGGCTACATGGAAAAGCAAAAAGTCACCGAGTTGGAGCGGCGCTTGGCCGAAGCAAAAGGCGATGAGGGTGACTTTACTGCCAATATCGCCACGGCGCAAACGCAAATCAGTGAAATTGCCCTGAAGATTTTGCAAATCGAAAAAGAATTCCAGCGTGATGTCATCGATGAGTTGAGCAAGGTGCAAACGGAATTGTCGGAATTGCGCGAGAAAATGCAATGGTTGAATGATACCGTTGCCCGTACCGTCATCAAAGCCCCCGAAGCGGGCATGGTGCTGGGTTTGACCGTACACACCTTAGGGGCGGTCATCCCGCCCGGTGGGCATTTGTTGGACATTGTGCCGCAACAGGAAAAATTGGTGGTCGAAGCGCAAGTGTCACCGATAGACATTGACCGCGTCCATATCGGCCAAGATACCGAAATCCGTTTTAGTGCCTTTAAAAGCGCAAAAACGCCCAAGGTCGCAGGGCATTTGGTGGCGCTGTCGGCGGACAGGTTGAGTGATGAAAAGCAGGAAGTCAGTTATTATCTGGCGCGGGTCGAAGTCGATCCTGACGGGCTTGCCGAATTAAGTCGGCGCGGTTTGGTGCTGTTGCCGGGGATGCCCGCCGAAGTGTTGATCAATACCGGCGACCGCACTTTTTTTGAATACCTGATGCAGCCATTGAGCAATGTATTCGCCCGTTCGTTAATTGAGGATTAGTTGATGCGTTATCGGATAGTTTTACCGTTATTGGCGGCCTTGGCCCAACCGGTGGCGGCGGAGGATTTGTTGTCGCTGTATGAGCGGGCGATAGTGGCATCACCTGAATTGAGCAGCAGCGAATATACTTTGGATGTGCTCAAAGCCCAGGAAGACCAAGCCTTTGGCAAGTTGTTACCAGAAGTGAGCGTGGTCGGCAGCTACTCGTTAAACCAATTCCATCAACAACGTTTCGGGTTTCAGCGTGAAACTAACAAAGATTACCCTGGTACCCGCGCCAGTGTCACCCTGCAACAGCCGATATTTGATTTGCAAGCGTATTTGCTGATGAAAAGCCAACAGGCCAAAACCTCGCAATATGAAGAAAACCTGTTGTCCGCACATCAAAAATTAATTGCCGATTTGCTGGAGCGCTATGTCAATGCCTTAAAAGCCAAAGACAAAAGCGAGATTATTGCCGCCGAATTGGCCTCCACCGAAAAACAGTTGGCGCGTGTCGAGGCGATGAGCCAGCGGCAATTGGCGATGATCACCGATAAGTATGAACTGCAAGCGCGGACCGAAACCTTGCGTACCGAGCTGATTGACAGCGACAATGATGCCCAAATCGCTTTGGAGAAATTGCGCGAATTGACGGGCGATGCCGTAGGGCCTATCCAACCTGCCCGCCTGAACGCGGTGCAGTTGCCGCCGGAAGGCGCTATTGACACTTGGGTGCGGCAGGCAGGGCAAATCAATCCAGAGGTGCAGGCGCTTAAACATGCCGTCGAATCCGCCCGGCAAAGCATCAATGCTTATCAGGCGGGGCATTTGCCGCGTATCGAAGTGCAACTGAGCGGCACTTATAGCGACACGGTTTATAATAATTTGACCACGGCCCCTTATGATATCACCTCCGCCTCCGTCCAAGCGGTCGTGCCCATTTATGAAGGCGGCATCACCAGCGCCAAAGTCAGGGAAGCGCAAGCACGCAAAAGGCTGGCCGAAGCCGACCTTGAGAAAAAGCTGCGTGAATTTGAGCAAATCACCCGTGCCGCCTATCTGGACATGGTGACTTCGCCTAAACGTAGCGAGGCCACCGACCGGCAACTGCGGGCGAGCGAACAATCCCGCGATGCCATGAAAAAAGGCTATGAGCTAGGGGTGGTGACCATTGTCGATTTGCTCAATGCCGAAAAACAATTGTCCGAAGCCCGTAAAGCCCAGCGCGAAGCCCGCTACCGTTATTTTATGGCGCGTAGCTCTTTGTATTACCAAACTGGCCGGCTGATTGGTGACGAATTGCTGAAATTTAACCAATGGCTGGTGGCCGATAGCCGCACCGGTAAAAAACAACACTGATATAATTTACGGATAATCCCTTTCTTTGAGGGGCCTGGCCTCACTGCCATTAAGTTAAGGAATATTATTTTAATTTCAATAACATAAAAACATACGCCATCGTTCCCACGCTCCGGCGTGGGAATGCATCCAAGGACGCTCCAGCGTCCCGCAACGCCGGAGCGTTGCGACAGGCATTCCCACGCCGGAGCGTGCGAACGATAGGTTTTTGATTTTTATTAGTTATTTCTTAACTTAATGGCAGTGGGGGTCTGGCCTGTAAAGGGCTATTTTACGATTAAGGATACGGCGTTTGCCTATTGCCATTTTTTTAACGCACTTTTTTGATGTACTGTAACTATGACATTGTTAATTGAGTATTTGCAGCTTTGCTGGTTTGTCAACAACCCTACTGACCTGCATCCGGCACGGGCTTTTTTTTGGAAGAACGTGCTGTTTTATGTGGTGTCGGGCATTATTGTCGAGGCGAATATCGGTGATTTTCCCGAAGCCACGCTGGAAGTGGCGATGCGCACCATCGTCGCGTTGATATTGTTGTCCATGCAAATAATATCCACTAGGAAATCGGCGGTGTTTTATCAATTGCAGACGGCGGTGTTCATCTGTGAGAATTTTATGATGACCTTAGGGATCGGCGTGGAGATTTTTGATCTTTTTGCCCAGGGTACTCCCTATCAGGAGTACCCGTTATATTTAGGCGCGTTATTGATCGTCTGGTATTTGGCGATTATCAGTTATATCTTCAAGCGGGTGTTTGCGTTCCATTATGCCCAATGTATCGGCATGGCCTTTGTCTATTTTACCCTGACTTACGGCGGGCCGTTTTTGGTGATGGAAGTCATTTGACGTTTGGCTCCGTTGATTGGCCTAACCCTTGACATTTTTTGTCACAATATGACCTACACGGACAATTTAAAGGCCTGCCGTTGCCCAATACAGGCATTTAACGGAGCCTTACAGACAAGGGTTGCGCAATAATTGTTGGTTTTTTTCGCCTTAAATCATGCTTAAGGCAAGAATGTGTGGGGAAGGGGCGGGCAAGAAAGCTAGGATGGCATATATTCTGCTTTATGTTATTTCGAGTTTTCTCATCCCATTTCAACTTAATAAAAGGCGATACATTATGAAAAATCAAATGCAAAAAATGCAACAAGGTTTTACCTTAATCGAATTAATGATCGTTGTGGCGATCATTGGTATTTTGGCAGCGATTGCGATTCCGGCTTACCAAACTTATACCAAAAAAGCTAAATTTTCTGAAGTTATTTTGGCGACATCAGGTGTTAAGGTCGCTATTGAAACGTGCGCCCAAACTGATGGTAGCACCACTGCCCTTACAACCTGTGCGGCTGACGCAGCCGTAACCCAAGCAATTACTGGCGCAACAGACGGTAGCAAATACGCCCTAAGTGTGACATTCGATGGTACAGTTTTGACAGCAACCGCCGTTTCTACAAACGGTTTAAGTGGCGAAACCTATATCTTAACCCCTGTTTTTACAGCGGGTGGTATGGTGGATTGGACTAAAACCAATGCTGTTTCTGGTACTTGCGTTACTGCTGGTATTTGTTAAGAAAAAACCCTTTTACAAGGGATATAAAAAACTCCGGTTTTCCGGAGTTTTTTTTGTTAAAATTTTTTATAACCATCTTCGTTAAGAAACCTCCAATCCTGTTCAAGTTGCCATCCTTGGCAGATTTCATTTCCCTAAAAATCCGTTTGAATTAGCCAGGTGGATTCTTTTAAAATACATAGCGATAACCGTTTATTGGTTTATGGGCACCTGCCATATCATAGACCAACGCATCAGGACGGATTTTTGTTAACTTGGATCATGTCTAATAGTGCGTTTAGGAGGGGGCATGCAATTCAATGATATTGAAAAACGTTATAAATCTCAAAGATTCATGGCGGCTTTATTGCATTTTTGTATCAGTTTGGGTGTATTTTTGCTGATACTTTTTATCTTGATTAATTTCTGGTATCCCGAACCGTATTTCAATACGTCAGGCGGTTGGCAAGGCATTAGGCTTGTTGCGAGTGTTGACGTGGTCTTGGGGCCACTTTTGACGCTGGTTGTTTTTAATCCCCAAAAAAGTGTCCGGGAACTGACCTTGGACATAGGTGTTATTGCCACCTTCCAATGTATGGCGTTGCTGTGGGGGGGGTATACCTTGTATGGGCAACGGCCTGTAGCGGTGGTTTTTTGGGAGAGCAATTTTGTGACCGTACCCGCACAAGCAATGATGGATCAAGGCTATGATGCCGATAAGCTGGACATTTTTAGCGCGGATCGTCCGCCGCTTATTTACGCCCAAAACCCCACCAAGCTTGACGATTTAAAAAAAATGTTGGATGTGATCACTAAGGAAAAAATCCCTCCGCATCAGCAGCCGTGGTTATACCGCCCGCTCAAAGACTACTTTAATGACATAAAGCCCCTGCAATTGAACATTGACGACATTATCGCCAAGCACCCCAATGTGAAAAATCAATTGTCACCGATACTGCAAAAGCATAATATTAGCGACCTGCATGAAGCGCTATATTTCCTATTGCAATCCAAATACAGTGATGGTGTGTTGCTGTTTGATCAAAAAGGCCAGTATCTGGGGTATGTCAATCCCGATTAAACCTGCCCGCCATTAAAACGGGTTGGCACTAAAAGGCTTGCGGATAGCGCCTATCCGCAAGCCTTTTTTAATTTAAGCAAAATTCCTGCTAAGGACAACTGGTGTCTCTAAGCATCATGGGTTAAAATTACACAGTATATTTGTGATTATTATGTTGTAAAGGCAAAAGCGGGCGCTGCCGTCGCTTGATGTTACAGCCGTAAATGACGCACACAAAAGATTATAACTACTATCGAAGGGGCTGCTCCGTGAAAAATACAAAGCAACTATTCGCAGGTCTGATTTTAATGGCTTTAAGTCTTGGAACAGCACAGGCGGAATACACGCTCAATTTAATGAAAGGGGTCACAAAAGTCAGTAATGACGTTTATGACCTGCACATGCTGATTCTATGGATTTGTGTATTTATTGGTGTTGGTGTGTTCGGTACCATGTTCTACTCGATTTACTATCACCGTAAATCTAAAGGACATAAGGCGGCACAATTCCATGAAAACACCACTGTGGAAATCATTTGGACAATTATCCCCACCCTGATTTTGGTCGGCATGGCAATACCCGCCACCAAAACGTTAATGGAATTGGATGATGTGCAAAGTTCTGATATGTCCATCAAGGTCACGGGTTGGCAGTGGAAATGGGAATATGAGTACATTGATAACGGTGTGCATTTTTTCAGTAGTCTGGATGAGGCCAGCAACAAAGCGCGGCAAATGCATTCGGGCATTGATCCGCGTACCGTCCCGCATTATTTGCTGAACGTCGATAAGCCATTGGTAATTCCAACCAAGAAAAAAATCCGTTTCTTGTTTACCGCCGCCGATGTGTTGCACTCTTGGTGGGTGCCTGATTTGGGCTGGAAAAAAGACGCTATCCCTGGCTTTATTAATGAAGCCTGGACTTCGGTTGACAAGCCCGGCACTTACCGTGGCCAATGTACCGAGTTATGCGGCAAGGATCATGGGTTTATGCCGATAGTGGTTATCGCTATGGAACAGCCTGATTACGATGCTTGGGTTAAAAAAACCAAAGAAGACGCACAAAAAGGCCCTGACTTAGCGGACCAAAGCCGTGATGAGCTGGTGTCCAAAGGGGCTGGCCTTTATGCGAAAAACTGTTCGACCTGTCATTTGCCTGATGGCAAAGGCGTTCCTGGTGCATTCCCTGCCTTGACTGGCAGTGCCGTGGTCAAAGGTGACATTAAGGCTCAGGCCAACTTGATCATCAATGGTAAAGGCGGTATGCCCGCTTTTGGCAAAATGTTGAAGGCTGACGAATTGGCGCAGATTGTCACTTATACCCGTAATGCCTTGGGCAATAGCGTCGGTGATGATATCCAACCTAAAGCTATCCAAGAGTTGTTGCCAAACAAAACGGCTCCTGCTGCCAAAGCGGAAGCCAAAGCCGTGGCCCCTGAAAAAGTCGAGCCTGTCGCTGATATGGCCAAAGAAGAATTGGTCGCTTTAGGCAAAACCGTTTATGAAAGCAATTGCGCATCCTGCCATCAACCGGAAGGTCAAGGAATGGCGCCGATGTTCCCTGCTTTGAAAGACAGTTCGGTGGTTAAGGGTGACATTAACGCCCAAGTCAATTTGATGTTGAATGGAAAAGCCATGATGCCCGCTTTTGGCCATAGCTTAAGCGCCAAAGATTTTGCGGCTGTCGTTACGTTTACCCGCAATAGTTTGGGTAATTCAGTCAATGACCTTATCCAACCTTCAGCCATTCAAAAGCTGCAAGCGGCTCTGCCGCCAGCCGAAGATGACGAATAAGGCATTGCTGACGTTATCTGTGCAAACTTTTTCTCCTAATTTTGAGGTATAAACTATGTCCGCTGTTATAGCAGAACATGATGAGCATGATGAGCATCATCACGATGACCACGCCCATGGGCCTGATAAGGGCCTGTTAAGATGGATAGTCACCACCAACCATAAAGACATTGGTACGCTGTATCTGTTTTTTGCTTTGGCGATGTTTTTTGTCGGCGGCTCTATGGCTATGGTTATCCGTGCCGAACTGTTTGAGCCTGGCCTACAGTTTGTGGAGCCACAGTTTTTCAATTCGATGACCACCATGCACGCGCTGGTGATGGTGTTTGGTGCAGTCATGCCAGCGTTTGTCGGCTTGGCCAACTGGATGATCCCCATGATGATCGGTGCGCCTGATATGGCGTTGCCACGCATGAACAATATGAGTTTTTGGATGTTGGTCGCTGGCGTATTGTTGCTGGCCAGCACCTTGTTTATGGAAGGCGGCGCCCCTGCGGCGGGCTGGACACTGTACCCACCACTGGTATTGCAAACTGGCAAAGCTTTACCATTTGCCATCTTTTCGGTGCATTTGCTGGGTATTTCGTCAATCATGGGGGCGATCAATATTATCGCCACCATTTTTAACATGCGCGCCCCAGCCATGACGCTGATGAAAATGCCGTTGTTCGTTTGGACTTGGCTGATCACCGCGTTCTTGCTGATCGCCGTTATGCCGGTTTTTGCCGGTGCGGTGACTATGTTGTTGACCGACAAATTTTATAACACCAGCTTTTTTGATGCGGCTGGCGGCGGCGACCCTGTGCTTTATCAGCATATTTTCTGGTTCTTCGGACATCCAGAAGTGTATATCATGATTTTGCCTACCTTTGGCGTGGCTTCAACCATTATCCCCGTATTCGCCCGCAAACCGCTGTTTGGCTATAGCTCAATGGTGTATGCGACCGCTTCTATCGCCTTTTTGTCATTTATCGTTTGGGCGCATCACATGTTCACCGTCGGTATGCCGATTGCCGGTGAATTGTATTTTATGTATGCCACTATGTTGATTGCCATCCCCACTGGCGTTAAGGTTTTTAACTGGACGGCGACCATGTGGAAAGGGGCTATGACGTTTGAAACCCCCATGCTGTTTTCAATTTCATTCGTGGTTTTGTTCACCATGGGTGGTTTTACCGGTTTGATGATGTCCATCGCGCCATCTGATTTCCAATACCATGACACCTATTTCATCGTCGCCCATTTTCATTACACCTTGGTTCCGGCTTCCATCTTTATCCTGATGGCGGCGGCTTACTACTGGTTGCCTAAATGGACAGGCCACATGTATAACGAAAAGATCGGTCAGTTGCATTTTTGGTTGTCCGTGGTGTCGGTCAATATTTTGTTCTTCCCCCAGCACTTTTTGGGGTTGGCGGGTATGCCACGGCGGATTCCTGATTATGCCGTACAATTTGCCGATTGGAATATGATTTCAAGTATTGGCGGCTTCATTTTTGGGGCTAGCCAATTGCTGTTTTTGTATGTCGTAATTGATACCATTAAAGGCGGCACGGGCGAAAAAGTCAGTGATGAAGTCTGGGAAGATGCCCATAAGCATGGCTTGGAATGGACTATCCCATCACCTGCGCCTTACCACACATTCACCACTCCACCTACCTCCATACCTACTGAGCATATCTGATAGGTTTGGCAGGCTTTTGCGCACCATCGCCTAACGGCGGGTGGTGCGCTGGGTAACAGAATGAACACAAAAACAAAAAATATAGTGACAGCGGTATTGTTGGCGATAGTGGCCATCGGTATTTATTACATGGCGGTCATGCAAGCGATGTCCAAATGAACACGGACGACCTCCAGCAAAAAAATGCCCGCTTAGTCCGTAATTTGGTGCTGGTGGTGGTGGCTATGTTTGGTTTTGGCTTTGCCCTGGTGCCGCTGTATGACGTGTTGTGCGACATTACCGGATTGAACGGCAAAGTGGCGGCGACCGCAGCCAAGGAAGTGGTTTATCCGATCGATAACAGCAGGGAAGTGACCGTAGAATTTATCACTTCATTGAACGAATCGGCGCCGATGCTGTTCCGTTCAGAAACAAAAAAATTGATTGTCCATCCGGGCGAGTATTACACGGTCAATTTTTATGCGGAAAACTTAACCGATAAGCCGATGGTCGCTCAAGCCATCCCGAGTATCTCGCCTGGATTGGCGGCGGAATATTTTAAGAAAACCGAGTGTTTTTGTTTTACGGAACAAACTTTCAAGCCGCGCGAAGGCAGGACGATGCCCGTGCGTTTTGTGGTCAATCCTGACTTGCCTAAGCAGTACAAAACAATCACGCTTGCCTATACATTTTTTGATAATACTAAAACACAGTAGAAAGGAAAGGGGAACAACATGTCTGCACATGATACTTATTACATTCCGCACAAGGCGACGTGGCCTGTGCTGGCGACCGCTGGCCTAATGACGTTTCTGGCGGGTTTTGCCAATTATTTGAACCATTCATCCATAGGCTCGCCGATGATGATGCTGGGTTTTGCTTTCTTTATCGTGATGCTGGCGGGTTGGTTTACGCTCCAGTCCACTGAAAGCGAATCGGGTATGTACAACGCCCAAGTCGGCATTTCCTTCCGCATGGGCATGATGTGGTTTATCTTTTCCGAAATCATGTTTTTTGCGGTGTTCTTTGGCTCGCTGTGGTATACACGGAATTTGTCAGTGCCTTGGTTGGGCGGTGAAGGTATCGGTGCGGCGACTAAAGAATTTTTGTGGCCTGAGTTTGAAGCCCATTGGCCTACCAACGGCCCGGCCAAATTGATTAATGGCTTACCCACTAAGGACGGTGAGTTTGAGCCTATGGGCGCGTGGGGCTTGCCGTTGCTTAACACCTTGATCCTGTTGACCAGTGGTGTGACCTGTACTTGGGCGCATCATGGTTTGTTGGCGAACAAGCGTGACCAATTGATTAAAGGCTTGATAGCAACAGTGGCCCTGGGCTTTTTGTTCGTGACTTTTCAAGCGATAGAGTATCATGAAGCCTATACCGAAATGGGTCTGACCTTGGGTTCAGGCATTTACGGCTCCACATTCTTTATGTTGACCGGTTTCCACGGATTCCATGTCTGTGTGGGGGCGATTATTTTAAGCGTTGTCCTGTTCCGTAGCAGCAGAGGCCATTTTAAGCCAGAAAATCATTTTGCTTTTGAAGCGGCGGCTTGGTATTGGCATTTTGTTGACGTGGTCTGGTTGGGCTTGTTTATTTTTGTCTATCTGATGTAAATTGTCCGACAATCCAGAAAAAGCGTTGTCTGTGGCAACGCTTTTTTTTTGTGCAACGATTTCTTAGCCGTTTAACTACTTGGCAATCGGCAATGTGGGGGTAGACTGATGTCTGGTTTGCATTTTTGCACCAATGCCTTCGGGTTTAAACCATCCCATCGCCAAAGCGATTATAATAAATATAAATAATAGGACGGACAGCGAGATACGGACGGCTAAGGCCTTGAATATTTTTTCGGAATGTTCGCGGTTTTTGTCTCTGACTAAATTAAAAAGCGCGGTGCCTAGGCTAATAACAATCAAGGCAAATGCGAGAAGGGCGATGCTTTTTATGATCATGTTGGTGTTTTATGCTGATGAAGTGTTAGTATTTTCGGTTATCCAAACAGGCTTGCCAAACGCTTTTTGCAAAATGTCTTTGTGTCTTAAGGAATTTTATGCGCTTTAAAACCATCCCCACCGCAGCCTATCTGGTACTATTGCCGATATTGTTGGCTTTAGGTAACTGGCAGCTTAACCGTGCCGAGGAAAAACAACGGTTTCTGGACACACAGGCGCAACAGGCCAATAGTGCGGTGCTGGCTTTATCTGGTGTTACGCCCGATGATGCGCAAGGCTTGCGCTATAAAAAAGTGCAAGTTAGCGGACATTATGACGTAGCCCACCAATTTTTGCTCGACAATCAGATCCATGGCGGTAAGGCCGGTTATTTTGTCCTGACCCCCTTGGTGCTTGACGGTGGCGCAAAAGCTGTGCTGGTCAATCGTGGCTGGATGCCGTTAACAGCCAAGCGTAGCCAATTGCCCAATATCGCGTTTACCGCCGGTCAAGTAACGCTTACCGGACGGATCAACCAGTTTCCCTCAGTGGGCATTAAGCTGGCCGATGCCGCCATACCCAGCGAACAGTGGCCGTCAGTCGTGCAAGTGGTTGACAGTGCGGTTTTGGCGAACAAATTGGGTTATCCTGTGTTCGGCTTCCAAATCGAGCTGGACGGGTCATTGCCCGACGGCTATGTGCGCGAATGGCACACCACCACGCTGATGTTGCCCGAACAGCATAAGGTTTATGCAATGCAATGGTTCGGGTTGGCTTTAACTTTAACCGTGCTGTTTATTATCTACAGCGTTAAACATTATAATGAATAAGCAACAACAAAACCGCCTGATTATCCTGATTATTTTTGGGATGACCGTTATCCCTTTCCTGATTGCTTGGGCGTTGAGCAACAACACCGATTTATTGACTAGCCGTGTCAATAAAGGCCAACTGATCGCCCCTGTCATCGCTACTGAGCCGGGCGATTATGTCGGGTTTGACGATTTTTCGGCGCAAAATATTGGCGAACTTAAAGGCCATTGGTTGATCGCTAATGTCATACCTCAAAGCCAAAGCCAAAGCCAATGCGCTGGGGTGTGTTTGGAAGCGATTTTAAAAACCAAGCAATTGCGCTTGATGCTCAATAAAGAACTGCCCAGGACGCGGCGGATTGTGTTGGTGTTGGCAGACCTTGCCCCCGATGCCGCCAAACAGTATTGGTTGAAAGACACGGTGCTATGGCGGTTACGGCAAAGCGCGGCCCCAGCGGATGCTGCCCTGTATAGCCAGTTGCTAGAAGAGGCGGTAACGTTGGATGACGGTTTGGTGGCGCGGTTGCTTGGCCAAGATAGGCCAGAGATAGCCTTAAGGTCTGATTTAATAAGAATTAAGCCCAGTGCGGCGTTAAGCAAAAAAATGACTGACATTAGAAAAGGGGCTATACCCGATGGTATGTTGTTTTTAATCGACCCGATGGGCAATTTAATGATGCAATATGAGCCAGGCTTTGATCCGTATCAAGTGAAAAGTGATCTTATGCACCTGCTGAAAATCTCTCAGATTGGCTAAATGATAATTGATGTTATGCAGTCATTTTTGCGATATTGAAAAATATAGTAATGAGTCGCTATCGCGATAGTTTATTTAAGGTCGGTTCCCGCACCGATAAGCGTGGCACTCTGCAAAACCCATCCTTGGGTTTTGCCCTTCGGGTTGGTACCAAATCCGCTCCTGGCGGATTTGTCTTTTGCTCCGCCAAAAGAAAGTGCCCAAAGAAAAGGCGGCCCGATTGCCGCTTCATCCTTGCCGCGCCCCTTTATGCCCCTGCGGGTATTCGGGCTTATCCCGACAAAACCTGCGGT